>NZ_JAOCNC010000004.1 GCF_032860985.1 Chroococcidiopsis sp. SAG 2025 | reverse complement strand
GCTTCAATCGCTTCTTTTTGTAAAACTAATTGTCCGCCCTGTGCTTTTAGAGTTTCGGCGAGGAGTCTCTGGGCTTCTGCCTTACCTTTGGCTCGGTTAATTTCTGCCTCGGCTTCTTGGGCTGCTTCTTGCGCCACATATGCTGCTCTTTGCGCTCTTTGTTCGGCAATTTGCTTTTCCTCTACCGCTTTAGTAAACTCTGGTGAGAAATCTAGATCGACCACACTAGTGTCAAGTACGATAATCCCATACTTAGCAAGGCGATCGCTTAATGCATCGTCGAAATCTTGCTTGAGTGCGGGACGCTGCGTGACTGCTTGTTCAACAGTTCTTCTCGCAGCCGCAATCTTGAATGATTCTTGCGTTTGCGGAGCAATAATTGTAGAAACGATGTTCGCAAGCGTCCCCTGTTTTCTGCGGATTTCCACTACTCGGTCGGGAGCAAGACGAAAGTTAATCGCAAATCTGGCAGATAAGTCTTGCAAATCTTTGGTTGAACTCTGGGCGGGGACTTCAAACTTCTGTACGGTTAAATCGTAGATGTCAACTTTGGCAACCAATGGCGGCTTGAGATGAACGCCTTCGTATAAAGCTCCTTCTCTTGCTTTACCCAAGATGCTTATAACTCCTGCTTGTCCTGGGCTGATAATCACAAAGGGGTTAGCTGCTAGTAGCAAAAAGATGACGGCAATCGCTACTCCCACTGGGACTTTCCACTTATTCAACCAATCTATTTCCATAAAAACCCTTTGAAGAACTGTATACACTCATCCTAAACAGTTTGCCTTGAGCTTTCTCCATCCCGCCCGCTCCATCACTATGTAGCCATTTCTACTAGCAATTCGGGTCTTCCCGATCTAAGTTCTTCAACTCCATCTCCTTGCTTCACGATCGGCGCGGTTTTGTTTTGGGGCAGTTATTGTAGAAGCCGAGCGCCAAGAATACGACTTTTAAACTCACAGTAAATCTGGTAAATTACTTATCAGTACAAGCGTTCGCCTCACGCCCATGTCCTACCGAATTCACGAAATCTCTCGCGTCGTTCGAGAACTCCAACATCCCAAGTCACGAGCCGAAGAAATTCGGGATGAGTTGATGCCCGATGTAGATTTAGACGAATCTCAATTAGAGTTATTTGCCCAGTACGTTACGGCACTTGAAGGTATTGGAGTCAATCTGCAAGACGAGCGTTTGCGAGATACTATCAATGCTTATCCTGACAATATGGAAGCTGCTATTCAAGCTGTATTGAAATATGCCCAAATTTTGAAGCAGAAACACCAGGATTTTCAAGACCAATACCACGTTACAAATTGCTTAGCAAAAGCATTGCGAGAGGGGTGGAAACCCCATTAAATGAAAGTTCAATCGATTGTGATTATTTAGAATAGCAATACTTAAAATATTTCTTACCGCTCGGATAACTGAAAAACAAGATTATTCCTCATAGGGACTGATATAATATTCCTATGAATTCGGATGAATTATGAGCGATTCAAGTCAGACAACTTTAATAGATATTGCCTATCAGTTAGGACAAATTACCCAACAAATTGCTCAAAATAATACTCAAGTCAATAATAGGTTTGACAGATTAGAAGAGAGAATTGAGAAGATTGAATCTAGAATAGAATCATCTGAAGCGAAGCTAGCAGAGGAGGTGAAATGCGGGGAGAATGACTATAATCGTGAGATAATCAAAACTAAGCTGAGTCTGACTTTTTTTGTCGCAGCTATGTTGCTTAGCTCTCTGATAAGAGCATTAATTTTATAAACGAAGATGGGAAAAAAATTAGATCTGACTAATCAGATATTTGGTCGTTTAACAGTTATTAGTGATTCTGGAAAAAGACAATCAAACTGCATATTATGGAACTGCGTCTGTGAATGCGGAAGAAAGGTTAGAGTCAGCGGGGTAAGCCTACGTAAAGGTCTTACCAAGTCTTGTGGATAGTTTGCATAAAGAGATAGCCAAAAGGGTGAATACTAAGCACGGACATTCATGTGGGAATTTAAGAGTTTCACCCACATATAACTCTTGGCAAACAATGATAAGGCGCTGCACTAATCCGAATTCTGATAACTGGCATCGTTATGGTGGTCGTGGCATTAAAGTTGCTGAGCGCTGGAAAGACTTTAATAACTTTCTTGCTAATATGGGCGAACGCCCTTCGCTAAAACATAAGCTTGACCGGATTAATAATGACGGCGATTATGAACCAGGAAATTGCTGTTGGAAAACACAGAAAGAGCAAATGAGAAATACTTCTGTAAACAGAATTATTATCGCTTGGGGAAGAAGTCAGACATTAACTGAATGGGCAGAAGAAACGGGAATAAAGATAGCGACTATATCTAAACGCCTCAAGTGTGGTTGGGATTCAGAAAAAGCCTTGAGCGTTCCTGTAAGGGCAAAGCAACGGGGGATTAACCAATGAATTCTAGTAGCCTTGAGAAAATCTCTTATGCTGCTCAGTTTCTCGGTACTCAGCCGGAAGCCGTGCAGTTAGCCCGCCCTCATCTTCACCCGTCCGTGCAACAGGCGATCGCAATTCTAGGGACTCTGACGGACGGGCAATGGCGGACTGCTGAGGAAATCGGCAGAAAATTGGGTATCAATGGTACGAGTGCAAGACAAATCCTGAATGCCCTAAAGTGGAATCCTATTGATGGTGGCATTGTGCTGCAATCTTATGGCGGTAATGTCAAGGATGCAGGATGGTGCTTGCCTGGGGGAAGAATTATATGGAAGCCAGGAGAAACATGAAACTTTTGATGCTAGACCTCAACAGCACGATTAGATAGCCTGCAAAAAGAATTGAATGCGGCAACAATGGAGTGAGTTCGAGCGCTTTCGGGATTGTGTCAATGCCGCGTTCAAGCACTGTCTTTACTTGCATGTATTGGAATATACTATTAATCTCACACTTCACATCTATCTTAAGGCGTATTTCCTGAGATAGAGAACTCAGTTATTTTATGCAAAGGAGGGCGCATTTTTAATTACCAACTTTCAACATGACAGAAAATTGCAGTTTCCAGTGCAAGTTGAAACAGCCCCTAGTCTTAGTAGTTGACGATGATGAAGATAATTTAGAGCTGCTTGCCCAACTACTTCAGTTCGTTGAGTGTTCGTTCATGACTGCTGAAGACGGCGTAACAGCAATAACTCTTGCACAGCAACACTATCCAGACTTGATTTTACTGGATATGATTTTACCCGATCTAAGTGGTGTAGAAGTTGCCCAGTCTCTTCAACAAAATCCTCAAACAAAAAACATTCCGATCGTTGCCGTTACTGCTACAGCTAGAGCAGAAAGCCAACAACAATTTTTAGAGGGAGGTTGTCTAGAATGCGTAATCAAACCTTACTGCGTTGATGAGTTTGAAGAAATTATCCATCACTATCTCTTCAAGAAAAATTAAGCAATCGAGTACATACTGCGACAGTTAGTATGTGTTCTAATTAACAAATGCTGGCGATAAATAGTTCAGCCTATTGGTCAATGAAAATTGCATTTTCGTACAGAAACATGGAATAAGGCAACAATATAAGGTGTTCCTGTCGTTCCTATCAGCCCGTTCCTGCCGTGACGCTAGTTGGTAGGAATTTTATTAGGTGCATCCTCACAACTTCATTTAGAAATATCAAAGAAATTCAAGGATCTTGTTGAACGAAAAAGCTAAAGGTGACGACGAATCACCTCCTCTAGGCATTGAGCCGAGATCTTTGTAATGGTCAGCAATATGGTCTGAAAAAGCTTATCCTGCCTACCTTTGAAAATTTGCTACATCAGAGCTAAAAAGTCTCTGTGATGAACAGAGAATCAAGCATGAGTGAATTCATCTTGCAGGTTTTTGGTCAGCTCTCGGCTCAATGCCGACTACGAGCTATGGCAGCTAGTAGGTTTTAGCCAAGGAATGTCGGGCGTGTTAGGGGAAGAAGCAGTGAGAATGACTTCGCCCTTGTCACCAATCGCCCAGCCATTAGCTTCTACTAGCGGTGGGGTTGACTTAATAGAAGTTGAATTACTGTGGATAGCAGTAGTGGTGAGTTGTTCTTGGCTTTGAATTGGCGCACCTAAATCTACCAACGGCGTGTCGCTCCTGGTGGCTTCGGCTGGAGTTGGGGGTAAACCACCGCGCCCTGCGAGCGTAAATTGACTTTGCCCTGCTGCTAAATTACTTCCGTCTGCGGCACAGCCTTGAGTCACGAGTCCGCTGACATCGACTACGTTAACTGGTAGTATAACTAACTCAGCAGTAGGGTCTACATCCGGTCGTCTAATTTCTACTACTCCGTTTATTCCTCGTTCGGAATCAGCACTGATGCTGTCTGGGGAAACAAATAGTGCTTGAGTCGTGATGCGAATATTACCACCTCTACCCTCAACAGCATTAGCAGTAATGTTGCTATTGTTGGCGATCGCTAAAGTATCGGTATCGATGGTGATGTTGCCACCGTTACCAGTACCACCCGTAGCGTCGGTAGATATTTCACTGTTGTCGCGCAAGAGTAATAAATCTAGCTGATTCAGCCTGATATTCCCACCTTCACCAGATGCAGATCTGGCTACGAGTTTTCCACCGTCTTCTAGATAAATAGAGTCAGCTGCCAGATTTAAATTGCCTGCACTTCCTGTTCCAGAACTGCTTGCAGATACATTCGCCCCATGCCGCACAGTAAAGTTCCCTGTAGCAATGCTAATATCTCCAGCATTTCCACCTGACAATGCTTCAGCCGACAAACTACTATCTTCGCCATTCAATTCGACTGAATCAGTTGCCTTGATTGCTAAAGTACCGCCCCGTCCTTCGCTAAGAGTGAAGGCTGAGATCTCCGCTCCATCCCCAATAATTAATCTTTCAGTGTCGATTGTTATATTTCCAGCATCTCCAACACCTTGGGTACTACTCGATATGAAACTACCATTTTTTAACTCCACAGACTGAGAAGCGTTTACAATTAGATCGCCTCCTCGTCCCGTTGCTACCCTAGTTTGTCCAGAAGATGACTCCTCAATAGAAGATTGGGTTGCTATAAATGCCCCATCACTCAGCAGTAATCTTTGAGTATTAATTGTGATGCTGCCTGCATCTGCCGCAGTTGTAGTGTCACTTACCAAGCCACTATCAAGACCTACAAGCGTCAAAGACTCCGCAGCGTTGACTATTAAGTTTCCTCCCGTTTCTGCTCGTTGGGTTGTAATTAACGAACTGTCAGCGAGACTCACCTGCCTACCCTGTACCTGAATATCGCCACCACCCTCGCCGCTGGTATCTACAAAAGATGCGATTGAACTAAAATCGCTCTTTTTGAGTTGAATATTCTGAAAACTTTGGACATTCTCATACCCTAAAGACCAGCCTTTATCTATCGGGTTTAAACTGATAAAACTATCGGCAGCAACGCTACCTAGCTCGATCCGTCCCCCTGGTGCATTCAGGTATCCGCCTGCTAGGGACACGTCACCACCCACTATCCCTAATGTTTTACCTGGTTCTACGACCAAACTAGCCCCTTGTACGAGAATACCTGCTGCATCTGCTCCATACTGCAAACCGACAGGAACGCTTACTGTCAACAGTGGTGAAGTTTGGGAAGTTGTAGCGCCAAATTGAGTCCCATCAGCAAAGCGCAGGCTTCTAGCCGTGCTAACCAGAAATGAACCCTTTATATCTAAGCTTGCATTGGAGCCGAAAATAATTCCGTTTGGATTGATTAAGAACAGGTCGGCATTACCTAAAACACCAAGTTGACCCAAAATTTCAGAGCGACTACTTCCCGTCACTCTAGTTAAAATATTGTTAATTTCAGGAGGATGAACGAAATAAACTCTTTGTCCTTCACTAACATTAAACTGTCCAAAGCTGTGAAATAAGTTTGTTTCCCGAATTGCCCCGCCGTCGATTTGGGTACTGGGTATGTTGTCAATAACTGCATTGGAGTTGACATCTGAACTTTCAGCACCCAAAGTTTCGTCGGGGACAATCTGAGCTAAGGTGCGATTTTCAAATATCAGCGTAGTAGCAGATACTAGCAAGATGACTAGTCCTAGCTTCAAACAATAATCGCTTTCTCTCTGAGACATCTTAAAACTTAACTGAGACTTTCAGTAGTTTACTAATTAACAAGGTACACTATGTACGCAATTACCAGCAGGATGCGCCCCAGTTGGGCAGGTTTGAAATCTTCTAGTACACGTTCTCCGCGTAGTTGAAGAAGTTTGGCGATCGCTTAATAAAGTTGAATCTTCGATCGCTAAGTCTGGCGATTCAACCTCAACTTCCTCTAATTCGTTATTCGATGGCTGTAGGTTTTCGGGATTCATGTCTTGTTCCTTTGTTTTGGAATCGATAGTTTGAGCGAATATGAATTTCTATTAACTATTAGCTAATAGATGAAACTAGTTGTTTGTAAAATAGCTTCCTTGTAATTCACTAATACCCGATCCAAGAAAATCGGATTGAATTTCGGAAACCTATAGAATAAAGAGCGTGAATTGTATTCACAGCTTAAATCGAGCTAAATTTTATACAAGCCTTTGGTTTTTTATTGGTAAATTATTGGTAAATTAATAGAAAAATTATCAATAAAGTATTCATTTCAACTAAATAAAGGTAGTTAAATAAAAGTAGTACTAAAGAACAGCGCAGCTATCATGGTTCGCAAAGCTTTGAGACTAACGAGCATCTATAACTAAAACCCAGCTAGAATTTCTAACTGGGTTAACTTCAAAAGCTACCTAATCCTGATATGCGTTCCAGCTTCTCCCAAATGGGCAAATTCTAGTTCTGTTCCCTGTTTCAATGCTTCCCTGACTACGGCGGTGTCCACTTCTACAGAAACTTTTTTGTATTCCTCTGGTAGGGTAGCGATCGCAATCTCGGGATTGACAATCAACGGTCGGGTAGAGTTTTTGACAACTGATAACTTGTATCGCGCCGTCTCCAAAGTTTTCATCTGATGTTTTTCCAAGAACCACTTCAAGCGCTCCTTGAGTAACTTAGCCTTATTCTCATCGCTGGCTGCTAGTTCTGCCAGTCTGCGGGATTCTGCCTTCCTCGCCTCTGCCCGTGCTTGCATTTCTCCTATGAGAGCGGCGTAACCGTCAAGTTTGCGGTCGCGTTCTTCTCCCAATTGCTCGAACCACTGCTCGATAACTTCCTGCTGGTTGTCATTCTCCACTAAATCCAACAGTTCGCTCAGTTTTTCCAAGTCTTCGCTAATATCAAATAACGTTCTTTTCATGCTGTCCTCGTGTCGGAAACTGCTGGTGTGGGAATGGCTTTAAGTTGAGCGAGAAACTGCTGTAATTCTTGTTGAGTCAAATCTTGACGGCTAGACTTATCAAATTTCTCTTGTAGATACAATCGACCGCGACCGCTCGACCAACCAAGGCGCTTTAACTCTTCTGTCGTCTGGTCGATTAATGCTGTAATTGTCGCATTGGGTTTAGATGCGGGTTTAGAAATTGACGTAGGGCGATTCTGTCCTGAAATGCTTCTCTCTGGCTCATCTTCACTTGGCAAGCAGAAGAAAGACCTGACTGCATACTTTGTAGCTCCAGTGATGGCTTTATAAATTGCCTTATCTCATGTCGGTCGATTTTCCTTATACGACCAATCCTCAGCATACCCTGGAGCAGTGATACTGACTGATTCTCCTGTCTCGCTATCGGCAACAGTTAATCTCACAGTCGCTGATGCCTTGCCTGGTTCGATGCGAGACTCGATTACATCTGCGATCGCAACTAGACCATGCTCGTTGCAAGCTTTTTGGACTGGTAGTAAAACATCGCTAGCAGTACTATATGCATACCTTTGGTAATCATTCTTTCCAGATTTTTCTAATGGTTGCAAGCTTTTTTGAACAGCTAGGATCTTAAAGAAAAGCTTGGCTTTGTTGTTGTCAGAATCCATAATTTTAACCTCAAATTGTGTTGAATTTAGGCAGTTTAAAGACATACCCAGGTCAGTTTTTTAATACCAGGCTGAATCGTAATAATCGTTCAGTAAGTCTTGTTTCTCGCAGTACAGTTCAAATTCCTGCTCTAAGGATGTTTCGTCAATTTCTAAATGTAGTTCTCTAATAGATTTCAGCATCTTCTCTACATCCTGGCTTTCGTTCCCGCCAGCATAATAACCCTTGAGAAATTTATCAGCTTTCTTGATAAACTCCTCTAAGGAAAGAACTAATGGGACTTTGTAAGAAAGATGGAGCAAATTGAGCTAGAATGCGGGTAGGAGTTGCGTTTTACGTCAGTCTCGACAGGAGCAACGTAAGGTGAAAGATCAAGTACCAGCAGCGATGCCGCAGTGCTTTGAGAACTGGTGTCGTCGGTTTGATGATGTATTTTCGCGTCAGAAGCAGCGGCAGGAATTTCGTGTTTATCTAGGGGGACTGCTGGGTGAGAGTCAGCGCAAAAACCTGAGCCAACTGGTCACAAATACAGTAGATGGCTCCTACAACAGCCTCAGACATTTTCTCAACAATGCCCCTTGGGATGAAGTCAAGCTAAATAATCGGCGGTTGGAGGTGATGCACCAGTGTCGCCAGACGACCCCGAGTCAAGGTTTCACATTGATTGTAGATGATTCGGGACATCGCAAAAGTGGTGCGGCTACTGATGGGGTAGGACGGCAGTACATTGGGGAGATTGGCAAGACTGACAATGGTATTGTGCTGCTGACTACCTACTTGTATGATGGAGTGCGACGTCTGCCGTTAGATGTTGCACTCTATCAACACGCAAGTTTATTCGAGCAAGGCAAGGCAGACCCCAACTTCCAGAAAAAACCTGACCTGGCTCTAGACTTGGTTGACCAATGCTTGAAGCGCGGTTATCGACCGGGTGTGACTGTAATTGATGCAGGCTACGGTAATAACACGCCTTTTCTCAAGCAGTTGGAGTCGAGAAACCTAACTTACGTGGCAGCAATCGCCAAAAACCGCCAAGTTACTGCTCAAACATCAGGTGATGAGTCTGCTCGTAAGCAGGGATTAGAAGCTATTGCTCAAACCTTGGCAGTGGAGCAGTTCACACCTGTGCAACTCAATCTGGAGCAGCCCCGGACAGTTTGGGTGGCGCTGTTACCAGTTCACGTTCCGAAGCTCGAAGGCACTCGCTGGCTGGCGATTCAACTCAATGCCTCTAGTTTCGAGCAAGCGACGGAGGTGGATTACTTTCTCACCAATGCCTCTGACAACCAAGTCAGTGCGGCTTGGGTAGCTCAAACATATTCTGCTCGCAACTGGGTGGAGGTCTTCTATCGAGAAGCCAAGGGCTGGTTGGGTTTGAGTGAGTATCAAGTTCGGGATGCTCTGAGTATGAAGCGTCATTGGGTTTTAGTGTTCATCGCTTACACCTTCATCCTTTGGCATCAGTTGACCGGCGGATTCCGCAGACGTTGGGCAACCAAACCCTTACAAACCTTTGCCGAAGCATTGGAGGCATTCCGCACCGCAGTCGAGTTTCGTTTGGTCCGCTGGCTTAATGAGCATGTTGATGTATTTGCCTCTCACAGAGCTAAGTTCGGCTATATTTGGGCTTAGAAAGTTTTAAAGTCCCACTAATTGAGATTCGGCAGATGGTGCAGTTAGTTGCATAATGGAAGTAACCTTTTATTTCATCGAACCCAGTCGCCACTGGGTTTTTTATTTACTCTTCTATTATCTCTTGAATCCATGAGATAATAAAGACTTTTGAGGTATCTTTACTAACTCTTCACATGAATCCAAGAGATAATTGTTGGTATTTCAGATGTTGCAAATAGAACTGCTTGGTACGGCAATCAATAGAATTCAGGGTAGCTACAGTATGGGGACTGAAACCCCAATTGTCTTTGTGGCTGGCTTTTCTGTAGTCGATATACTTCCGTAGTTCTTTAAGTTCGGAGCGATTGAGATTGGCAAAGAATGGTTTCGATTCAGACGCAAATCGATCCAGCAGTCGATCTATGTTTGGGTAATCTAGTATGGTGGTCAGCATGGGTGCGATCGCAGGGGGAGAAGTCCCCCCACTGATTCTAAAATTCGTCTTCGTTGTAGTGTTCGGTATCCAGAATCGCTAAGTTACTTACACAGTTGGCGTGGTATTGAATAGTAGCTTCTTCTAGTCCCCAGAGATGACCAGCCATGTACTTGCAATAGCGGCTACAGTGTTCGGTCTTAGTTTTGCAGCAGTTCCAAACTCCAGCTTGAGCATCTTCGTGTCCCTGCTCCCATTTATCCTGCTGGTATGCTGCCTCTGCTTCTTGTTGTTGTTGTGCGCGTTCTTGCTCGATATCGTATTCGTAGTTCATCATAGATATGCCTCTCGTTTGTTCGGGGGTACTGCCGCTTTACTCTTGGTCGGGTCGGGCGGCAGTTATCAAGCCTTTTAATGTCTTGCTTAGGACGTGCTGCACTAAAACTGTGCTTCAGGATTGGTAATGTTCAGATCGATAAAATCTCTAGCATCGTCAAGGGACGCGACCCATGAGAGAACTACGCTATCTTTTCTAATCCGGTAACTTATCGATACTTCTTCATCTTCGGAGTGTCTATGTTTCGGTGGGAAATAAGTATAAATCGTCTCAATTTCATAATTCCGATAATTAATTCGCGGTAGTGCTTGCGTAACTCTGTTCCAGAAGTCGGCGATCGCCTCCTCTAAATTTGTGAAGTAGTGACCGTGTTCTGTGTCACTTGCATTAGATGAAATTGATGTGTATGTTGCCCACTCTTTGTTATCTGAAGCTAGCAAGAAGAAGCGATCGCCAACAGTTTGTTTTTGAATAAGTGTCATTCCTAGTTTCATCAGTCTTTCTCCTAATTTGTTTACTCTTCTATTATCTCATGGATTCAAGAGATAGCGTACAATTCTATGAGATATTTACAGAGGCTTTATGTTATTTTTGCGACACAAAAATCATCTAGTAAATTAGTTGATGTCTGCGTTGATGGGACGCAGCCCCCAGAATTCCTAAGCTGCTGGTGGTGGCTCTACTATTGCTCTAGCAATTTCTCTCCTCTCTTCGATATAAGCTCGGAGCGAACTATAATTCATGAGTGCAAGACAACTGTAGATATGCTTGCAGGCAGCCATCCCGAAAAACTTGCTCTGTTTTGCCAGTCCTCACACTCGCAGACTGCACCACCAGTGAAGAAATTAACTGTATAAGCTGTTCCCTTGGTTTCGTTCCGAATGTAATAAACATTCGGATTAAAAACGTTTTGCGTTGCCGTCAAAGCTTTAGCTCTCGCTTGTCTCAACTGCACGAAATGCACTTTAAATGCTTTTTTTGAATAAAACTTTGGTCTGCGACCGCGAATAATAACAAATACAACAGAGTGCCACACTTCTAATCGAAGTACATCTTCAGCGTTCACGCACTCCATCCGAGCGATCGCAGATTTGGAATAAAGAAGATTGGTTGCAGTAATCATTTGTGTTTCTCCTGGTCGGGTTATCCTTATTATCTCTTGAATCCATGAGATAATGCAATGAGAAACCGATGAATTCACGAAGTCTTCATAATCTCTTGAATCCATGAGATATTGTTGAATCCATGAGATATATTGAAGGAGCTGTAACAATAAAGGAAGATGGCAGGAGCAGAGGGCAAAACGGGAAATCCAGGGCAGAAAAACCCTAAGAAGCGGGCTGGTGGTAGCTTTAAACCTATAAGAAGCGAACCAAAAGGGGCGAATATGTGCGTTCGTCCGCCACAGTCGCTAGAAAGCAGGATTAAGGGGGTTTTGAGCGAGTCTGGTTTGAAGGTGGCTGAATTTCTGGAGCTGGCGGCGATCGCCTACTTGGAAAGAAGCCCAGAGCAAATGCGGCAGGAACTAGCGCAACTTCTAGAAGCCGAGCAGTTTAATGTCGATCCATCTAAGCCTATACCCAGAAATGCCAGAAGGAATTTTGAAAGCCCCACCGAAGCAGGGCAAGAACTAGAACAAAGACAACTGAGCAGCGACGACAGCGGGACGGAAGAACCAACCGCCACCACCAGCGACGAAGCCCCAGCCAGCGGGAGCGGCAACACCAGGGGGCAGAAACAGCAGGCAGGGGACACCAAGACCAGCGGCAAAGGCAAGAGAAGCCCAAAGAAACACTAACATGGTATAATTAATAACATACTCTGGCAGTGTAGCCAGTGCTTTAAAGGTTGATGATGTCAACTGCAACACGGCGATGGAAATTCTAATAGAACGATATAGAATTACTATGCCTAATGGTATTGAGTATCTGCTCTGTGAAAAAGGTCAATGTTGGGAATTTACAGGAAAGTTAGACAAAGATGGATATCCACGCATAAAGGTTTTTGGGAAAAGCTATCGGCTAAATCGTGTTGTTTTAGCTCATAAGCTTAAGCGAGAGATTCAGCCTGGATACTTAGCTTGTCACAGCTGCGACAACCCTGCTTGTCTCAATCCCGATCATTTATGGGAGGGAACAAATAGGCAGAATATTATTGATGCTATCTCTAAAGGGCGTGTCGTTGCTCCTGCTCAATTTTTCAACCAACAAGGGTCAAAAAATAGAAGTGCTAAACTAACCGAATCTATGGTAGTTGAGATTCGGGAACTATATAAGCAAGGTTCTTCAACTAAGGAGCTTGCAGAAAGATTTAAAGTTTCTCGCAAAGCTATTCAGGGGGCAATTTTTGGTCGCTATTGGAGTCATGTTGATGGTGCGATCGCTCAAAATATGAAATCTGGTTCCCGCAATCCGTCGTCTAAACTTACGGAGAATCAGGTTATTGAGATCAGAAGCCTTTATCACCAGGGATATTCTGGAAAACTCTTAGCAAAAACCTATGGTGTTTCTGACACTCTTATTTACTCAATTTTAAATCGAAAGGTATGGACACACGTTTAATTGTTAGTAAAGCTCCTGAAGAAGGAGCTTTTTCAGGTTCAGGGGCTTCTAAAACAATGACAACTGCGTAGCAGGAGCAGGACAGAAGAACCAGCCGCCACCGCCAGCGACGAAACCCCAACCAATAGGTGCAGAAATTCCATTTGGTAGAAACATTAGCGATGGAACACCAAGACCAATGGCTAGCGCAAGACTAGCCCAAGAGCCACTACCAAAGCCAGAAAAACACCGACTGAGTGACGCAGAGGGCAGAAGACCAGCAGGACAAGCACCACCAGGGAAAGACACCCACACGCCACCAGGAACCGCCACCGACTCGACACACAACTGGGAACGACGGGCAAAAGCACCGCGACCGGAGAAACCAACCTCAGCCACAGAAAAGACACAGGCGCGGGGACACAGAGAGCGCACCAACTCGTCAACGCCAGAAGCACAACCAACGGACACGGGGACACCAGCCCCAACCGCAGCCACAGCACGACGGACAGCAGCGACAGACTCGGCGCAAGGCACGGAGCGAGAGCCAGAGAAACCAACACAGGAAGCAGAAGCAAGGACGCGAGACACAGACACCACCAACTCAACAACTACTATTATCTCATGAATTCAAGAGATAATAGTAGTTGTGGGAGTTTGGGGGGTGGCGGCACAGCCGCCACAACCAAAGCCACTACGACACAGACGCAACCGCTACTCCGTGCAGCCCACATAACTTGTCGCGCCGAGGATGTGATTTTCTTTCTCAAGCAGCACTTCAGCTCACCACGACACCAACGGAGAGAACAGCCGCGCAGCGCAGCCCCACAAGAGGAACCGCAGAAGACAGAAGCACGACCGCGAGACAACCCTTACCTCTCTTTTCTTTTTCTCTCTCTTCTCTCTTCGCGTGGCGCGCCACGCGCCGAGCTGCGTAGCATAGTGGAGCAGCGAGATCATAACTAAAATTTTGTTTCGACTTGTTTTGTTGTGACGCAAGAGATTTAAATAAACAAAATTTTTCACTATATCTTCTAAATAACAAACGCACGAAGTGCAACAGCTTTTCTTATTTAATGGTTGCGATCGCAGTGGAATATGAATTGAGTTATTGATAGGAAATGGGCTTGAAACTCTTATTATTAGATACTCCCCTCGCGACTAACCGACGCGGGGGAGACGCTTAGTACGAGAGATTTATGGCTACTTGTCTTATTGCTATTAAACTATTTTCAAATTTTTTGGCGCTTGAGTCAAATTATCTGGAACTGCATATCTAACACCAGTTCTGCTCATTGCCTCATCATCCAAGATAATTCCAGCATAATCATTGATGAGGAAATTAAAATCTTTTATTCCTCTAAATTCATGCAAAAATGACAAATCCTCGCACTGGAACTTAGCACGAGCTAGGATGTTGCGGCGTTTTATAGATGCGATCGCCCAGTTAAACTTTTCAGTGCCAAAATGACCGAGATGGATGACTTTGACCATCTGCCCTTTAGCCCCTGGCAAGTTGTAGTTTTTGGAATGCAGTCGATAGTATCGTCTCGCCCCCGCCCACCTGCCATAGTTTTGTATAGCTTTAGTGTCTACCATTCCAGTACGGATTTGAAATTCCGTGCAGTAGCCTTTAACAACACAATGAAAAGGTGCGATAAAGCCTTCGTTTTGCAACTGTTTCTCTAGTTCCAGCACTTGAGAAGGCGATCGCACTGTTACAGTTGGAGCATCTCTACTAACTAAAAACTTATCCTTAGACAGTTTCTCTGCCCTGACTCCCAAGACAGTTTCAATATATGCCTTTAGTTCCAGATGGCTGTACTCTTTCGTCCACACGCCGCGATCGCTGATTCTGCCCAGATCGATCTCTTGGATGCCACTGCCCCTAACATTAGCCGAGACGATCAGTCGCTTGCGGGCAAGACTCCAGGCGTGTAGGAGAGCAGAGCGCCGCAATTGTGGATCTTCAATCACGTTCAGCACGTAACTCATCGTTACCACATCGGCAGCGATCGCAGCTTGTGGAAAGTAGTAAGGATCGTAGCCAGTTGACTTGTATCCAGCGGCTACCAATCTTTCAACATCATTTCCACGACCACAACCATAATCCAAGTGAGATTCATGGAGCTGAAGCAATCCAGAATTTAGAGCAAGTCGAGAAGTAGCAGATAGATGATTTCGGATTGGTGCAGCTAGATGAGAGTTGTCCACAATTCATGTGCGATCGCTGGTCTTCGCTACTTTCTAGCTAGATTGAGAGTGCTTTGAGATCCGCAGAATTTCCGAAATTGAGCAAGTGCGCGATCGCCAGCCACCAATTGAAGAACTTGACTTCATATTCTCAAAATGAGAATATAGAGATCTTAATTTAAATGCTTATCTCAAATGTTCCACAAAATATCTTCGAGCGTCGTATGCACGTTATCAGCCGAAAAGCGCTTTTAGAATTTGCCCAGAAACACGCTGACGCTTTTACTCCGCTTGACGAATGGTACAGAGTTGCGAATACTGCACAATGGAAAAGCCTGGTTGAGGTGAGACAATTTTATCCAAGTGCCGACCCTGTAGGAAACTTTACAGTTTTTAACATCAAAGGTAATGACTATCGCCTGATTGTACATATTGATTATCGAAGACAGATAGCTTACATCAAATATGTTTTGACTCACGCTGAATATGATAAGGAGAAATGGAAAGATGACCCTTACTTTTGATAAAAATATTTATGGTTCTCTACTGGTAGAATTTCAGCCAAAAGTAGTAGAAACTGAAGAAGAAAACGAGAAGTATTTGGAGATTATTGAAAGGTTAATGGCGGAAAAAAACCGCACTCTAGAGCAGGACGCTCTCTTGGATCTTTTGGTGATTTTGGTTGAGAAATTTGAGGACGAACACTATCAACTCGGCGGCTCGACTCCTCAATCCATTCTCTTGCATCTAATGGAAGCTAGGGGTTTAAGGCAGGAAGACTTGATTGGCGTGATTGGTTCTAGGGGTGTAGTTTCTGAAGTTGTCAACGGTAAACGGAGTATTAGTAAAGCTCAGGCTAAGGCTTTGGGGGAATTCTTTCATGTATCCCCTGAATTGTTTATTTGATGTAACTGATGTTGCCCACTAGACAAATTAATATGTCCAGTGGACGAGTGGACAAGACAGAATTTCCTCGCTTATCTGACTGAAAATATTTCCAGTCGGGGGTGCGATCGCCTTCTCTTGCCGATCGAAGTGGAGGCAACATGAAAAGGTGGGGTAACTTTACTTGAAATATTGAAACAGCTTCTATCCTAAAGTACTGGTAGTAAACCTTTTACTTGTTAGAGCTTCCCTGTGGACAGCAAAACTAAGTCTGGTAATTGGCACTTTCTACTGGCGGGAAATACTTTAATTGTGATTAGTCCGTTGTTGTTTTTACTTATTTTCCAAATATTAAAAACCAAATTACAGTAAAATAGAAGCTGCTAAAAATAGGAAGAGGAAGCGCAATAAAAATAGTGCTGATAATGTGTTACCAATCAGAGCAAGATTAGTGAGTATTGGATGGGTGATTAAATGGCAAAGTACGATACTGTTAGTCCTGGTAGATGCTGCTTAAGGGAGTGTCGTAACACTACTTTTTTATTATGCTTTCTAACGCTTAAGGGCAAGCGGCTGTATCTTTAACAATAGTCCAAGCACCAGTGTAAGCCGGTATAGCCCCAGCAGCGGCTGCGGGTCCATTGACACGATTGTACTGGGCATATTTCCCACTCATATTCGTCGCCGCTTGTACCAATCCAGTTCCAAAAACAGCGTCTAAGTCACTAAACCCATACCAAGTAATACTATCTCCTAACTGCCTCCAATCACCCTTGAAACCCCCACCCGCAAATGTCCACGATCCCCATTGAGTATACCCACCAGGTGCTCCAGTAGTAGTAAAATTAATACAACTAGAATACCTTCCAATAACACCTGCGGCACCAGCAGCCGCTCGCTCGGGATCGTAATCGAGAAAAAGTCTATAGTTTCCACTAGGGTAAGGCGCTGCTAATACTACACCAGGAGTGAAGCTAACAACAAACGCTCCTATTGTTAGTAAGCGTAAAAAACTCGATTTGTGTCTCATATGTTTTTTTATTTCTCTAGAATTGAAATTCGTTCTATCAAGCCTCGTATCATCATGCTGAGCGGGCTTTAAGCAACGAATTGCGCAAAATAGCTACCTCTAACAATTTGTTTTCTTAGTGAAGGCTATCTTGAAGTATTTTTAAGTTAACGAAAACATTCTATTTTGATAGTTATTGATTTCAGACCTAATGAAACCTGAGCGAGCAATAGGTGAAACCTGCCTCGATCTATTTCAGTAAGCTTAAGTATTTCTAAATAAGTAGAAGTTCAAAAAAACTCCTAAGTGAGGTCAGAAACCACCATCAAATATTTAAAAAAACTCCTGAAGTATTTCCTAAGAATAAAATTGGTGTTTAAGCTAAGTTTGCTATTTTTCAACTTTAGATCGCCTTATATTTCTTGCTTAACTAAATTCACATTAAGTAATATTGTACCAACTAGTAATTGGCTTTATTGGTATAGATTTGGCTGGGAGCAATAAATTAAAGGGGATGAAGCCTGCTAAATATTTCCCAAAAGTTATTTCCTGGTCGGATTTTCTTGGTTTCCCATCATAATTCCCTCTTCCCCCTTCACACCTCCTAACCCAACTTAAGCGCTTAGTGTGCAATCGCTGTCTATGCAGTAATGCAGTTATCTAACCTTTGCCTACAGTCGGGAGCGCGATCGCTTGCCTCACAATTTGATTCTGGCTACTTTTTCCTCATCATCGGGATTCCAAGCCATGAAGTCAAAGCCATCCTTAGTTTTGCGATAGTCATAGTCAAAACCAAGAGATTTGGCTGCTTCGATAAACTCGTCTAGCTCTCCATCGCAGAAGTAAATTTCCCGATCTCTGATTGAATGCAAGAGCATTTGTTCAGCATAGCTAGTGGTAGTCATTTGGGCGATCGCCTTCTTGCTGGCTGAATATCCGGCTCTAGTTGACTCAGGTACAAGGTTAGTAGGGCGATCGCGCCAATCATTATCTGTAGGAAAAGTAGCTGTAGTAAAACTGCAACCATCATCAGGAACTACTCAGGGCATCACACTCAGCTGCATCCTTGCCTATTTTGGCTGTTCCTAATATTGTCATGACAACGACGCACTTCTGTTTGCTAGTATCAGTTGCACTCAAGTTGATTCTATAGGGGATGACATCCTCATTCTTCACAGCGCCGCGATAGTCAAACTGAATCATGGTTGCTGGATAGGTTACGGTGACGGTGGGATCGATATCTTAAATTGTTGTTGGCGGAGATTTTGTAAGTTTATCCTTCTTCGCTACTGACTGAGCGCCCATGACTTCCCAGTACACCCGATCGGCAGCAGTACTCAATTTCTGCTGCTGGACGAAGGCAACCCACGATGGAGCAGCGATCGCGGCTAGAACTCCAATGATGATGACAACAACCGAAGTCTCAATTAAAGTAAAACCTTCTACATTCAGCTTTCTATCTTTCATCTGCGTGCCTTCCTATAGTCCCAAGGTTTTTCATAGTTGCCAGCCCACACGCCGACATAGTTAGACTGGGCGATCGCTGCTAAGACTCTAGTGATGATGACAATCAAAGTCTGATTAGAGTAGAGCTTTTGTCTTTCACGATCAGCCACATACTGAAATCAAGAGATTGCTTCTATCGTGGCTTGCCTGAATTGCTATCTCCATCCGTAAATTTACGAAATAATTAAAACTGTAAAATCCTTACTGGATGAAGGTTTGAAGCTTGTAGCATGATAAAATAATATTAATGCCCTGACGGTGCTGGTAACACCCCAGAGCGTGGTTAGACATTCTTCTACAATTGATACGAATTTGCCCAATGAATTCATTGAATCAAAGCCCTGAATCAGGTTATGTTTATCTAATTTGGGCAATTGGAACACCACGTTACAAAATAGGTAAATCCAAAAACCCATCAGCAAGACTAGAACAACTGAATGCTCAAAGCTGCTACCCATTAAGGCTGCTTGAGACTTGCTTTTTTGATAACTGTTTCTATCATGAAAAACGATTACATAAGGTTGCAGAACGCTGGCGAGTGCATTGTGAGTGGTTTGAGCTTCCAGAGTATTTACTTCAAAGCGTACAAGCTTGGTTTCACAATCCTAAATGTACTTATATCGATATTTCTCAAAAGAAAGGGCAAGTTCTTATTTGTGAGAAAGGATTGAGTAGGGACAAGATTAAAAGCGTAGATACAAAAGAATTGCAAGGAAGATTGATTCGCCCAGAAATTACTATTAAGCAACCCGAAAAGATTGACCGAGCAATTGAGTTGCTTGGGATTTTTGCCAAAAATGAAGTTGCTTTTAAACAACATAAGCTTTTGGAACTTAAAGAGATTATTGGCTTTATCCCAGACAACCCTATTATTGCTGCAAGCTTGAAAAGTAAGATTAAACAATTAAGGAATCAATAGCTTGCTCAAGGTTGACTGTAAAGCGTGAGTTGCAAGCCACTGTCTTCAATTACCCCTGTTTTGGCGCTGTAATTTTCTAAATTCCCAAGGAGGTATGGCGCTAGGATCGCCCCAAACTCCAGCGTGATTCGCGATCGCAATTGCCTCAGACTGCTCGATTATTTCTCGACCTGGGCAGTTGCTACTATAGCGGGAATAATGTCTTGCAAATCCTGCTTTCACCATCTCTCCATTTAAAAATATTGCCTCACCCGAATGAAAACCTGGGGTTTCAGATCGGGGTTTTACAAATAACTCTGCGACTGTCCTGCCATAGCGGTCTTTTTCAACAGGGCTGACAATGACAGTACCATCTCCCTTATCGATGAGCGATCGCAGGTAAGTAGTAGGGCATAATTAAACGTAAGATAGAGAAAAGCCAAAAACTTGCTGATTTTGACCACTCATGCCTGCTCCTTTACGTATCGTTTTGACAGAGTCAGAAGACCGGACGTTGAGTGAACTTCGGGTTGCCAAAACCGTTGCTCAACGTACCCGAGATCGAGCACAAATGCTTCGACTCAATGCTCAAGGATGGGTAGTGCCAGCGATTGCCGAAATTTTTGAGTGCCAAGAGCAGACAGTGCGCGAAACCATCCGCCGTTGGCAGCAGCAAGGGTTAGGTGGATTATGGGATGCTAGTGGACGAGGAGCTAAAGCCAAATGGCAAGAAGCAGACATGGCCTACCTAGAACAATGCCTAGAGCAAGAAGCCAGAACCTATAATAGTCAACAGCTAGCCCAGAAGCTAGAGCAAGAACGACAGGTAAACCTAAGTGCTGACCGGATTCGCCGCATTCTAAAAAAAAGGGCTTTAGTTGGAAGCGGACTCGACACTCGCAACGGGGCAGACAAGATCCTGAGTACAAAGCACTCAAGCAAGCCGACTTAGACACACTCCAACTAGCTGCCTGTGAAGGGTACATTGACCTGAAGTATCTTGACGAATCGGGATGTTGTCTGGAAAGTCCAGTCAGTTATAGTTACTCTCGCATTGGAGAGCAGAAACACCGAAGAGCAGGTCAAATCCTATGGAGACCGCATTAGTATTCTAGGGATATGGCAACCAGAGCAGTCGTTTGACTATGCTCTGGTACAAGGCAGTTTCCACAAGGAACGCTATGTTAAAGTGATGAACGCTCCTTGCCCAAAAGAGTGAGCAGACATTGCTACAAACCGGACGGCTCACAGTCGTGGTGCAAGATAATGGTTCGGCTCATACCAGTCATCTTGCCCGTGAGCACTGGCAGCAGTGGCAGTCGAAAGGGCTATATCTCTTTTTTCTCCCCCAATACAGTTCACATATGAATCTGATTGAAGCGCAGTGGCATCAACTCAAAACCCATGAAATAGCCGGAAGGATTTTTGATAACGAGTATGATTTAGCAAATGCCATGATTGAGGGCATGGAGAATCGAAGTCAACAAGGGGGATGGACACTGGAACGTTTTATGTTTAAATCTGCCTAGCTACTTAAGCCTTAGCCTCTTGCCCGCCTTTCTATTGACTCTCGTTGGCATCGACCCCACAAAACCGGATCTTCTCTTTGCGATCGCCCTGCGTCACTGTAATCGTATCACCGTCTGACACTCTGACGACCTGCCAGCTTTCACCTGATGACTCGATCGCACTTTCGCGGCGTAGTGTGGGAATCAGAATAAATAGAGCGATCGCTAATAGTGGCAGCACAAAGATCCATCGCTTCATCGCCTTTCACTTCCCTGCTCTTTCGCTTGGGTTCCCCACTCGCACACTTTGCCGTCGCTGTCGCCGTCCATTCCTTCCGTCCCAGGATCTTTTCTATCGAAAGCTGCCTGTGCTTCCTCCCTAGATTGAAAATACGAGCATTGCAGCCGTACACCACAGAGACTATTGAGATTGACCATTTGCCCCAGGCGAAGTTCTAGATAACAAAGGGGTTCCCAAGTGTGCGGTTGTGGTGGCGGAGGGATGAAGTTCATCGTTTGTTCTTATTTTGCGCAGAAATTTTATTCAACCCTTTGTAATTTGCTCCGTATCTACAGGGATGCAAGTACAAATGTTTTATGCCAATTTAGTAGAGGCAGCCACAGACCAGAGTTGCAATGAGTGCCGTGGCTGAGCCTCTAATTTATTCTTCCCAAGGATTTTAGATTTGCACTCATGAACGCTAAAAAAGTTTCTGCTATTATTGCTACCCTCGGTACACTGGCTATTGGTATCCTGCCAGCATCTGCTGAAGTTGTTGCTACAAAGACTGCTGACGGTGGCATTGTGGTATCGGGACTAACCGATTACAGCTCCTACACGATTGAATACAGCGGCGCTCCCAAGATCAGACGAGCCTCCGCTAATGCCTGCGGTGTGATCGCCTTGTCTGATTCTGAATCATACCCAATTGACTCTTCTTCTTCTTTCACCAGATCTGGTACAAACTACACGATGGCATCCTTGACAGTAGGGGCTGCACCCAAATGCAGTGATGGTAGTTTGGCTGCTACTCCCCCTGCTGCTGTGTTCAAAGATTCAAATGGCAACGTCTACTTTACCAGACTCACAGCTTATGCCAACACCGAAATCACGTACAACAGCGTTCCTTCCACTCGCAGAGCTAAGGCGAATGCTTGTGGAATCGTCGCTCTGAGGAATGATGCCAACTACCCGCTGGCTGCTTCTCCTATTATGGTCAAGTCTGAAGCTGGCTCTGAAGTGAGTAACTTTACTCCTAATAGCTTGACTGCAAGCGATTCGCCCATTTGCGTTAAGGGTAAGACCTACTTCCCCGAAGGTTGGTCTATGGGCAGCTGAAATTCAAAAGGGGGTGGGAGACAGAATCGCGACGACAGAGGGCAGGGGACAGAAAATAGGAAGCAGAAAACAGGAGCTAGGGGACAGAACGGAAGATGAAAATTGGAGACAGAATTTAACCCGCCTCCAGCGTTCTTTTGTATCTCCCTCGTCTCCCTTGTGTTTCCTGTCTTCTTCTGGGGTGACGGACTAATTAGAGATGAAAGCCCCGCATCACAGGGAGGTTCAAAGTAGCCTCCCTTTTATTTCAGTTATTTCCCTGTCTACAACGAGCGCGATCGCCTACACAAGTGCCTCAAAGCCTTGTATTACCAAACCTATCCGTATATCTCTTATGAAGTCATCGTTGTTGACAACAATTCGACTGAAAACATTTTCAGTGTGTGTCAGCAGTTTCCCAATGTGAAATATCTACAAGAGAATAAGCAAGGGAGCTATGCAGCTAAGAATTGTGGAGTAACAGCAGCTAGGGGAAAGATTATTGCTTTTACTGACTCTGATTGTCTGCCAGTGACGAACTGGATTGAATCAGGGGTGCGAAGTCTGTTGTCTAATCCTGACGCGGGGATCGTAGCAGGTCATATTGAAATGTCCTACCTGCGCTCTCAGCCCAACCCAGTAGAGTATGTGGATCGGCTAATGCATCTCAATCAACAGCTTTATGCCCAGAATGGATATGCCGCCACGGGTAACGCTTTCACCTGGGCGTGGATGTTTGAAAAAGTTAGGTTGTTTAATGATAATTTGCTATCTTTAAGCGATCGCGAATGGGGAGAGCGAGTATCAAGGGCAGGATACCGCGTGGTCTACTCCCTAGATAGCCTATATTCGACACCCAGCCCGAACAACTCTCAAAGCACTGCTCAAAAAGATGCGCCTTCAAGACCAGACACAAGCCCAAAATCAAGCCCTGGAAGGCGATGGATCTAGTGAGGCAGCTGCTACCGATGGGATTGAGGTTTTACAAAAGTTTGTTGAGCGATCGCACTCTACCCCCTATAGCTTGATTATGCGGCCATGAAAAATACTTTTTTTCAAAAATCTTGTCAAGATGCAAGGAATACATACTACTCTGCACCAATCAACTGAGGGTAAACAGCCATACAGCGGGCGCTGTTAAAAATGAGTGGCTAAAATGCTTGTTGAACAAGACTTTCAGCCTTAGCGTACAATTTTCCCGTTTTGGCACGGTGATGCCTAGTACGCTATCTGCAATACTTTATCACAATTTGTATAAACCTCCCACAATGGAGGTATAACTTGTCAGTTTCTAGATTCTCTTACCATGTTAAGAATTGTAAAGGCAATAATACTAACAAGTGGTTTGGTATGTAGTGGCTTGGGTATAGGAACAGCATTAGGAGAGGAGGCAGGGGTAATACCAGAGGGGGAGAACAGGCCGTACTACGGTAGGTATGCCTGGGAAGAATGTCAAGCGGTATTAGGTAACGTAGCCGGAATGTACTGTTATTTACCTAATTCGCTCTCATATTTTAAGATGTCATGGATACCAGGTACTCTGGACTACCAAGATGGAGAAGTACTAGACTCGAATGCAAATATACCGCAGCATATAAATGATTTACCCTGCGAACAAGTAGATAATGAATTAAACGAGAATAAACTGGAGCAGGAGAATAACTTAGACCTAACAGATACAGCAGAGGCACCTTACAACATAGATTACAGATTGGCGGCAGACTTAGAAACCGAACGGTATAACCTAGCTGTTAAGGATGTTAGGTGCGATGCTGAAGCTGCTAGCGTCGGCCCACCTAAACCACCACCGGGACCCCCTGCTCCGCCTCTTGAAGAATTACAGCGTAGAAGAGCGGAGGACATCGCTAAGAAAGCTGCGGAGATGGCTGAAAAATACTACAGTGCTTGCAATCAATCCATGCATCACTTAGCTAAGGCTTTAGGTTACGATCTACCTCTAGTTCTAGCTAACCAACAAGTAGACTGGCTGAAGAACAACTGGAATACAATTGACACTATGGAACAAGCTGACGCCCTCGCAGAGCAAGGTGTATTTGTTATTGCCGCTAGAAAGGCTAACGGTCACGGTCATGTTGCCGCTATTGTTAAAGGTAACGGTGCCCAAAGACTCAGCACTGCTACTGGTCAACTTCGCTGGTATCCTAATATCGCTGGTGGTGCCCTCGGTAAAGTGCCTAACTCTAACGGTACCCTCTCTGAAATTCCCGGTAAACCTTGGAGTCGCGGCGGTCGCACCATGCGCGATGCTTGGAATCCCACTGTTGTCGATAGCGTCGAGTTCTTTACCCCTAAACCTTGACTAATTGAGAGGAAGCGGCAGTGGTCGCAAACAAACTCTTGAACTTGGGGTAACGCTAGAGAGCCTGTCATTGCCCTTGAGTAGCATTGAAATCAAAATGTACGCTAAGAACCGATTCCTGCGATGCTAAGAACCGATTCCTGCGATAACAATAAAATTTCAATCTTCAGCAATGATTTATTATCACCATTTGTTAAGGCTTTGAGGATAGTTTTCCTGTGATAAGAATCTTTATCACAGGAATAAACACCTTTTTGGGCGACGGCTAAAACTCTATTACAGTATGCCTTTTGGGCTTAACGTACATTCCTGTTCCATTGCTACTCATGGGCGATACGGTTGTTGTCTGGAAGCTTGACCGGCTCTCAAGATCGCTCAAAGATCTACTTATTCTCATGGACAAAATAGATAAGGTAGGTACAGGGTTTCGCTCCCTGACAGAAGCGATTGACACTACAACCGCAGCCGGACGCATGATGATAAACATGGTTGGCGCGTTTGCAGAATTTGAGTGTGCCATGATTCGGGAACGTACTAATGCAGGGCTATCTGCTGACCGTGCCGAAGGGCGAATTGGCGGAAGGCGGAAAAAGCTGAGCCAAGCACAGCGGGCAGATATTGCCGATAACGTCCTCTCCGGTAGGATATTACAGTTGTAGATAAATAGAGGAATGAATTCGCTTTTGGTAATGGTAGTAACGAGCAGTAGCTTGATGAGATCTGCGCCAATAAGACCAACGCAAAACGTGTTCAAGACACCAGAATGTGGGAAACAAGAATCGAGATACCCACCGCTTCATCTCCCAGATACTTAGTCGGACAATAAACCTCGTGCCGCTTTGAACGCAGTTAGACTGCCAGTTGTTACTAGAGGTAAAGGGGGGGTAGAGGAGTGAATAGCAGGCTCACAAGAGTGTCGTAAGACGGTGAGAAATATTTGAGCAGCCAGGACGAGGGTGATGTGTCGATGCCAACCATGCCAGGAACGAACTTCGTACTCTCCTAAACCTAGCTGGTCTTTAGCAAATTTAAAGCACTCCTCAATCCGCCACCTTTGCCCGGCGATTTGAACCATCGTTTCTAGGGTAGTATCGCTCTTAGCAAATACTTGATAGTAGCTGACGCGAGGATCTTCAGGGTGTTCTAGAGAGCGGCGGAACAATAACCAACGTTGAAAACCATCTGATCTGTCACAATTAACTGGCACTTTCGCCCAGTCATAGTATCTTTCTCCCTTACTGCCAGCTCCACAGCTAAGACGTTGCCACAGCTGGCTGTCCGGCTGAGGTAACAGTTCTTGGGCTTGATAACGTTGCCAGCCAATAACTACAGGCTGCTTCTTGCTGACCGTGAGTATATACGGTTGTTTAGCAGTCTTTTCCAGCCACCACCACAATGAACCATCGTTGCCATAAACCTCATCAGCAACAAACCAGGCGGGACGTATTCCGTCTTTAAAAGCTGATTCCAACATCTGTTGTGCTAGTTGAGGTTTAGTCGCAAATGTGATTGATTTTGGAACTGCTCCCTTCTTACGTTTGCTTTGATCTTCACTCCATGTGCGCGGTAGATACAAACGGCGATCGATCAACGTATGTCCTTTGTCGCTAATGTAGGACATGAACACACCTACCTGGCAATTCTCCAAATGTCCAGTTGTGCCATAATACTGCACCTGTACGCCTACTGACTGCTCTCCTTGCTTCAGAAAACCTGTTTCATCAATTGCCAAAATATCTGTTTCACTCTTCAAATGCTCCACTGCATACTTTCTAATTTCTGCACACACTGCGTCCGCGTTCCACTGCGCCCGTCCTAGTAAATGTTGGAAGCGATAGGGATTGCTATACCCTACCTGTTCTGCCATTTGCCATCCATTCTTCCGCTCAACTGGGCTTAGTAGTGCCTGGATATAGTCATACGCTGCAAGACGTGCTTCAGAACGAGCGAAGTGCTTTCCCAGTTTTTGCTGAAACGCTTTCAATCTACTGCTCCATTGGGAGAGCGCTTCTAATGCAACACCTGTTAAAAACACGTTGGATGTATCAAGCATTGCTAAACTGTATTTCCTTACAAATCTAGTTTAGCTTATCTACAACTGTAATATAGGAAAACAGGAGCGGAGATAGCAAGACTTTATAAAGTCAGCCAACCAACTATCTCTCGAATTGTTTCAGAACATCGAAAAGCTAAAGACGGCGCTTAGGAGGAGATTAGAAAGGCTTTTTCAGAATTAGGCTAATCACTTTTAACCACAGAAGAAACCGCAAGAATTACCATTATCCCTCCAATTTCTACATGTAATAGGTCCTGAACAATCTCCCCCACAAATCTGTGACTCACATCTATAACGACAAGGATACTCCCAACCCCAACGTGTTCTACAAGTATCATGACCACATCGATAATTAATTTTAAAACACCCTGGAGCAATTTGAAATGGAGCAGGAAAAACTATTATATCTTCTATCATATTCTCCTGAGCCTGTCCTGGTAACGATATTACAGCACTAGATACAAGTGTTAATTCATCTGCTTCAGCTACTTGCCGAAGTTGAAAATCTCTAATTACAAAAGGAGTAGTATCGGAACTGATAAGAGGTCATTTATAAAGAAAAGTTGAAAGCAGCGAGAATGGAGGCAAGAGGCTTTTACTATGACAAGACAGTAGCCCAAAGCATTGCCTCATGAGTAGAAAAGCTTACAAAAGTGATTTAACCGATCGAGAATGGCAAATCATTGAACCATTAATTCCACCTGTAAGACCAGGAGGACATCCACGTACTGTGGATATGCGTGAGGTAGTAAATGCCATCTTTTATTTGCTGAAAACTGGCTGTGCTTGGGAGATGCTACCACATGACTTCCCACCCTATTCAACGGTTTATTATTACTTTCGGCGTTGGCAAAAACGAGGAATTTGGCAGCAGATAAATCTTGCCTTACGTGAACAAGTACGGATGAAGCTGGGCAAATCTCATCAAGCTACTGCTGCAATTGTGGATAGCCAGTCCGTAAAAACGACGGAAAAAAAGGGGAAGTATCCGGCTTTGATGGCAGCAAGCTAGTTAAAGGTCGCAAACGCCATGTCGTAGTAGATCCTCAAGGACTACTAATGGGTGTAGTAATCACCGAAGCTAATGCTTCAGAACGATTAGGAGCAATAGTGGCATTGCTAGAAGAGTGCTATAACTCTAAGTCTTTAGAGCTAATTTGGGCAGATAGTGGCTACAGTGGAGAGAATTTTGCACAAGCTGTAATGGTAGTCTGCGGTGCAGAAGTAGAAATAGTTAAGCGGATTACAGATGGGTTTGAAGTTTTGCCCAGAAGATGGGTAGTTGAACGAACTTTTGGCTGGCTAGGACGCTATCGACGACTAAGTAAGGATTATGAACTCCTACCGGAAATAAGTGAATCTATGGTCTACGCTGCTATGGTACGGCTGATGCTGAGACGACTAGCTGCTTGATTTTTACTTTATAAATCAGCTCTCATGACTACAATGCCTAACTGGATTCCCTTTGATGGTACTGCAGAGCAAGAAAAAAACTATTCTGTCTTAACAAGTACCGATGGAGAGGTTATTCTAGAGGTTCCAACAGATAGTGTGCGCGTTGATAATAGCAGAGTCGAGGTTGCTGTAGGATCATCTGCAAGAATCAGGAAAGCTCCATCTACTGCTAGCTGTGAGAGACCAGAGTTGACAACAAGTTTTTTTGGTCCTGAGGAGTGCCCTAGAGACTATCCACATTGGGGCTGCTATGCTTTTATAGCAATTTGCTGCGCGGGAGGCAAGATTATTGGTGGATGTATTGGTTATTATCCATGTCCCTAAAAGGACCCAGGATTTGTGTACCAATCGTTTATTGATTTTGGATAAGTAACGAATTTACTCGCCACATACTACAACGAACTATCCGCCGCAAGCGGACGGGGTAGTTCATTAAGTTGAGTGATATTTAGTTGCTTTCCTAACTGACTGTTTTTAACAAGCTGTTCCAAACCCCTTAGTTAGCCAAAGAGGTCAAAAAACAGAGCAAGTCGACGATGAAGTCAATTCAGCGCAATTTACCCAACTGCTTCAACCATTTAGAAGCTAAAATATCACGTTCCAGCATCAAAAGGTGATGAAAGCTGCATCTGCGACGTTGCACACACAGCATTAGTTTGCGATCTTTGGAGATTTCTAGTGGCAACATTCCCCTCGACTATACGTTACGCCCCCGACAAGTCAATTACTAATTTTACTCGGTGTAATATTTAACCATAATTGAATCAGCGTCCCTGACCCTACTCCTCTCTGGCTGCTTTGTGCAGGTAAGGTTTCTCGAAGTAAGCCGGCTCTTGCTCAACCGGCGTGAGCATCGATAAAGCGGCGATCGCACCGCATACCTGGTCGGGGCTGACTTCCAGGTATTTGTAGAGTTCATCCTGGGTACGATGACCGGAGATCTTTTGAATAATTCCGATCAGAAGCGATCGCTCTTCCCCAACTGGCAAATTAACTCTGGCTTAGGCATCCATCTACTCTTCTACCCCCAAAACCAACAGCTTAATTTTCTCAATCCGCGATCGCATACTCGCCCAAGCCCTGTATGTTTGAGCCTTGCGAGAATCAAGACCATTTAGACTACCCAGATAACTATTACTATCTCCACCACCAAACCGATACTCTACTTCTAGCAGCCGCATCCTGACAGCATCGCGCTTGGCTATCTCCTGGGAGATCTGAAATTCTCTGGCAGCTTCGTCATACTCAAAAGCAGCCAAATAAACCTGTTCTCTGATTTTGTTGGCTAACTCTGCCCGTCCCCGCTGTAACTCCGCTGACTTCACCTGCAAGTCAGAGATGGCGATCGCATTTCTTTGATTCTCTGCATTTCCACCAAAGGAGGCTTGTAACAACGGAACTCCAACAGCATTGAGCAATTTATCTAGCGTTCCAGTAGGATTGGTAAATAGTGAGGCGAGGTTAGAAATAAAGCCCCCCGTTTGATGCGTCTTCCCTTCTGCGGTCTGTATTTGCTGGGGTTGGATTAGGGCTTGCAGCGCCGGAGTCATGACAGACAACTTTACAGCCTTTTTGTTAGCTGCCCTTGCTTCCTCGATTTTATTGTTGATTTCTTCGATCCTGGCATCGACTTCTTTGAGCAGGGGATTATGTTGTGTGGCAGCTGACTGTAGAGATGAGATACAGTCACGGGTTGCTACCATGCAGGGCAAATCACCTTTCATTGCATTCCACAAGTCATCATTAATCCGAGTCCGAATTATCGCATCAATATCACTTCCGGCTGGTTCCAGGGGATTTGTCTTGTTTGGTTGGGGTGGTTCTCCTGTGGATTCCTCACCCGACTGCTCCAAAGTAGAATCCTCTGATGTTTCGATGATTTCTCCCCCATCATCTACTGTTGGTGAATCCTGTTGTGTTAAAGGGGCTGCTTGGGGATTGGGGACTAGAGGTGGAGGTGGTAGAGTTTGAGCCATCGCCTTCCCTAGCGACAACCAAAGTAAGCTCGACAGACTAACAATAGTTTGTCTGCCCGACAACCTTGATTCGCCTGACTTTCCCAGAATACGGGCTAGTGACAACGTTGATGGTAGAGAGCTTTTCGTCAACTTCGGCAATTTTAGAAGTGAGTTGGGCAAGCTGGAATGAGCGATCGCGCTCCTGCTGTTGGAAGTCTTGCAGTTGTCGGTAGTACGATTGCTGCGAAGAGTTCTTCTCTTCTGCTCTCCTGGCAGCGGTGACTGATGCTTCATATTCTGCATATGCCCTGGTGTCCTTTTTGGTTTGAAGCTTAGCGATCGCCAGATTGTGTTCTGCCCTGGCTTTCTGTAGTGCCATTGCCAGTTGAGCTAGCCTTTCATTCCTGGTGTTGACAGCAATGGTTAGCTTGGAATTGGCTTGTTGATATTCGGCAGTGGCTTGCTGCAACTCCGATTCTCGCCGCTTCAGCATTTCCTGTTCGTGGATCTCAACTTCAGGGGGTAGATCCTTGAGCAACTGGACGGCTTGAAGTTTCTGCTTTTGGTTTTCCAACAACCGCTGCTGATTCTCGACTTTGACACGGGCTGAATCTACGGCGCTGGATTCTTCCAGGGGAAGAGTCTTGGTAAAATCACTCTGTTGCTGTAAGGCTTTCTCTGCCTCACTCACAGCCATTGATGCGCTTTGGATCTGCGCTGCTTCCTCCGCATAGGAGATGGGAGGCAGCGACCGAACCGCAGGGGGGACGAGGGGAACGGGGGGCTTCAGTAGAACTCTCTGCTGGATTTGTTGGTAGGCAAGATCCAGGGATTTGCGCCCAATTGTCAACCGCGATCGCTCCTCTACCCTGTCTGCCAGCACCTCACCTGCTGTTACCGTGTCTCCCTGGTGTACCTTCAAATCTTTAGGTGATGACAGGGACAAACTAAATTTGAGTATACGAGGGGAACCACTAGGGTTAGTTTCCACCACTTCGGGAGTAGGTTCGCTGTTGGCAGCAATGGCAAAGTTGCGATCGCCCCTTGAGGAATGAGCGATCACAACTATCAGCGCCACCAGGACAGCAGCTATAGTGAGTCTGCTATTCCACTCGCTCATAGAAAGGCTTGATTTTACAACGATGTCCCTGTGTCCCCATCCTCACCAAAGCTTCTAGGGGAGCGAGGTTTGCTACCAAGTCAGAGGCAAATCTGAACCGCTTAGACACTTTCGCTACTTCGGTTTGGTCTACACCCAAGACTATCTTGGTGGCAGAGTTGGCAATGACGTTATCTGAAATATGTGCATCTCGCTGCGATGCTGCAACCCCACATAGCCCATATTTTCTACCATCCGCCAATACCAAATCGAAACTCTTAGACCCCTTTATTTCCTTGGCTTCATCGATAAATATGTATGTCCTGGGTGTTTTGTCGCTGGTTTCACCTATCAATCTATGAGAGTCCATCAGCTGTTTAATGATAGATTCAGTAGCGATCGCGCTTAACCCTGGTACTTTACCCAACGCCGACAAGTCAAATCTGGTAATCGGATGCTGTGCTAGCGATGGCTGGTCTTTAGAGAAGATGCCGTATTGAAATGTAGCTGCCAGTTTCAGAGCAAGTTTTTGTGACTCTTTGCAACCATCCTCAATCCGGCTTTCAATCTCTGACTCTAGGTCTGCAAACGTCGGTGGCTTGCGTCTCCAGGTTGCAGGGTCATCCTGGGCTATGCCCCGCAGCGCATAGCACCTTTCTAAGATTGAGATCAATAGCCCCTCTTGATTTGCGCCCATGACAAAAGCTTTCTTGAGGATCACCGCGACGGCGATCGCTTGGAGCGCCGGACCACCGCCTTTCGTATCTAAGTCAACCGTAAGCGGGTTGATCCCATAGGGCGATTCCATGTCGAGGGGATAGCAGGTTTCGGAAGGTAACTCTTGGTCCCCATGAAAATCAATCGTGATAATTCTCACTGTGGGAAACAGCTTGGGAAGTTCATACGCAAGGGATTTTAAAGTTTGGGTCTTTCCCGATCCGCTACCACCAATCAACACCACATGACCGTTGGGTAAACTGGTAGGATTCCAGGTGACATTTTCCCCTAAAACTATTCCAGCACTGCTGCTAGTTTTGGGGGTATTTTTCCTCTCACTGGGCTTAAGGACTGGCGTTGGTAGCGGCTTGGCTGACATTGATACTCCTGATTTGTAGTTGTCCGGTAGCAAACTGATCGCCTAAAACTTGCTGAACGGTTGCCAATGGTGCAGCCTCTAGGGTTATATTTCCCGCTCCAGAGGCGCGAATTGTAGAGAATTGTCGCGGGTCTTGAATAATTCGGATACTTTCAGGATCGTCAACTGTCAGTTGTCCCGTGACAAATACCATTGCTCCGGTGGTGCGGTTGAAAGGATTCAGCTTCTCTCCTAACTCTTCCTCGTCCAGCACTACTGATTCAACATTGGTAATTGCAGGTGTGCCTATATCAGCTGTAATCTTTTCCGTGAAAATCTGCGCGTCTGGCTCCGTGCCTGCTTTGTAAATTTGTCCGGTGGACGAGGAGACAATAAAACCTTGTCCGTGAGCCTCGACAATTAGATAATCCCCTAGAACTTTGCTGCGATCGCTTATTTGCACTCCTTTGATATGAGCGGTAATCAGGTGAGTAGAACCAGACTCATTATATAGATGCTCCACTCCAGAAGGGCTAGCAATCAAGCGGTTGAACTGGGTAAGGATGCCACCACTACTATTAATGTTGAAAGCAAGGAAAGCGATCGCCACCAGTAGCGCCAGTAACCCATACTCGGCATTGCTTCCAGTCCGCAGTCTGAATTTACGATTCCCTGGACAAACGCAGCGGACGGGGGAGGGATAGAACATTTCCACGCCACCCCTTGTAAACACATCAGCAAACCAACCGAAGAAATAGCCAATACTCAAAGCTGTTGTGTAGGGTAAGACTTTTTCCCCTAAAACTAGAGATAAAGAGTAACCCGCGATCGCCACGACTCCAGTAGCTAGCAGGCTGTGAGTGCAACTGCGATGAGGGAAGCGGCGCTCGAAGTAAGTGCTGACCCAAGGGAGGACTCGACCAGCCGGAGAGGTAGAGATATCAACATCAGGGAGCAGACCAGCGATCGCACCCACCAACAGGACGCTCGGATCTGCCGTCCCCAGGATGAGACTTGTCGCCGTGCCGCTAATTAATAGGTGACTTACTCCTAACATTCACTCCCAACTCCTGACTCTTGACTCCCTGCTCCCTACTCCCTGCTCCCTGCTCCTGATGGTGTTAGCGAATTCTCCTGTCCTCCCCTGGCAGGTTGTACAGCAGTCGGGATAATCCTAAAAACACAGCCGCCGCGATGCCACCGAAAATGTAGAGTGCCTGGTCGCCAGTCCCTAACCCAATGAAGCGCATAATCACAAAACCAACTCCAGCCAACAGAATCAACGGCGTAATATCGAAGTAGCGGCGATGATCTCCGGCTTCCACTTCCAGTCCCAAATATTCCTCATCAATTGCCCTGATTGCTAACATTGGGTTGCCTCCCGCCCGTTCTTGTAGTTTTGCTAAGTCTGATGGCTTTAGATTAATTCCCCGATCTAATGCAGCTTGTTCCATCAGTTCGCGGATAGCGTATTCTGGTAGCGACGCTAATTCAATCCTGGGAAGGTTGATAAACACATCGCTCCTGGGCGGGTCAGTTGCGAATAACAACATGGGTACGCCCTGGCGCTTGAGTGTCTTGAGCCAAATCCTGAATTTGGATTCACACAAGTGAGCATCGTCAATTACCAAAAATGCAGTGTTGCCCTCAAAGTAGTCAGCGATCGCCACCTGCAATCTGTCAGCTGTCAATGCCTTCCCTTCGAGAGAGCGGGTTTCCACACCTAACTGTTCTGCTATCTCTGTTAACATTTGCTTGGGTGTAGCGGGTTCTGTGGTTGCCACTGTAAACCCGTCTCCCTGAAGACTTTCTACTATTGCTGTTGCTAATTCGGACTTGCCGCAGCCCTCCTCACCGACGACAAGGATAGAACTATTTGCCAATAGGGAAGCCTTGATTCGATTGGCTTCAGCTTGTCTATAGAGTCGCTTTGGTCTAGACGATTCTACAATTGGTGGCAGCTCTATCTCCCTTAGCTCATCTTCTGTTGCATCTGCATCAGTCGGTTTGGAGTTCCCTGTCTTGGGAGCTGGGAGACAATTGAGCAGAATGGCGATCGCTCCTATTGATGCCACAAACATAGAGATGATCGAAACACCGAAGACCACCGCCGTGCAGCTAACCGTTGCCAGCGCCAGGAAGTTTAGAGAAGTCTTACCTAAGCCGCCAGTCCCGCGAAGTTCATTAACGCGCTGGCGTATGCGAAAGGGTCAACAGCAGGGGGTACGGACGACTGCCTGATTTGTTCTCTTAACTCTTCCGGTAGCTTGTCAGGGTTTTTGATGTATTCCGCTGCCAACATATTCTCTGCAATCAAGACACCAGTAGCCTCAGTAGATCGAAAATTCTCCAAGAAAGGGGTAGAGTCAGGCAAGCATTGATCAAAGTTGAGCCATGACCCTGTCATCCCCATCCCCATTATCTGCTGCCCCGGCGCTGACTGATGAAGCTACCTTGAATGCAGCATTGGATTGTCTGCTGGAGCATTTGACAATTCCGACTCAAGGAGATTGCAACCCGCAAACAATATTTCAAGTCTTGATTCGAGCGGCAAGCAAGCAGGACAGCATCGAACACACAACCCAACAACTGACGGGAGTGCCGACCGGAAACACGATGCGTTATCATCTGGACAAGTTGGATGAGATGCAGGGTCTGGAAGCGCAACTGAATCAGGCATTACAAAGCCGAGTACCACCCCGCATTGCCAGAGGCAAGCAACGCCTGGCGATCGACTTACATTTGATTCCATACTACGGCAATCCAACTCCAGCCGAGCAACCTTACATCTATCGTTCTCAAGCCAAATTGGGCACTACCTCGTTCTTCGCCTACGCAACTGTTTATGTGATTGCTCGAAACAAGCGTGTTACGTTGGCAGTTCATGCAGTGCATCGACAAGAAACGTTAGTGGCAACCTTGACGTATCTGCTAGCAGCCCTTTCGCCCCTGCGACTGGGAATCAAACGTCTGTATCTCGACCGAGGATTTTTCTGTGTTCCAGTAATTCGCTGGCTCAAAGCGCTCAACCTCCCGTTTATCATGCCTGCCATCATTCGGGGCAAAAAAGGTGGCACTCGGCAGCTGCTGAAAGGGCGCAAGAGCTACTTCACGACCTACAGGTTGAGTGGCTCCTATGGAGCAGTCGAGTGCAACATGGGCGTGGTCTGTCGCTACCAACGGGGGCAGCGGGGACGACGAGGGATTCAGTATTTGGTTTATGCCGTCCACGGCATCAAACTTGCCCTGTCTACATTGCATCATAATTATCGCTCTCGCTTTGGCATTGAAACCAGTTACCGAAGCAAGAATCTTTGCCGGATTCGTACCACTACCAAAAATCCGGTTGTGCGTCTATTATTCGTGGCATTGGCATTTGTGTTAGTCAATTTGTGGGTCTATTTGCGCTGGCATTTTGTTAGTCGCAGCCGTTTCGGCCCACGTCTGGTTTATCAGCATTTATTTCCCCTTAAAACGATGCTGGAATTCTTATGCCATGCGGTGGAACACCATTTTCCAGTGGTTCGAGCCGTTTTTTTACCCTTGACCAAGTAAACTTATCGATCTACTGAGCCTTGTTTTGAGCATTTTTGACTAGCTGGTTCATCGGCTCCATCTCGCCACTGTGCGATCGCTCTCCTGTCGGCACGAAACTCGGTTGTGCGGAGATTTGTTGTGGGGAAGCTTCGACAATCGCCGTCGTTTCTTCTGGCTCTAACTCCACTGGTCCCGATGGCTCTGGTATCGGGTAGCCCTTCATCTTACCTGTCTGCTGGATGTGTGCGTGTAGCCCGTCCATGTGCGCTACTTGGTCGGCATCTAAGTAAGCTTTGTGGTCGATCTTCCAAGTTGTAATTTGCAAGTAGTTCATCCTGGCATACAACGGGTCGCGTCCAATCGAATATTTTTTTTGTAAATCTCCTATAGCAATTTTGGAAAAATTTTCTTCAATTTGATTGCTGTCTAGTGTGGTGTCTGGTGTAGTGTCTGCCATACAGTTGCTCGTTGTCTACCGGATACCCTTTAATTGTCCGGCAGACAGTCCGGTAGACAGGAGAGAAATTCTACTGTTGTCGGGTGAAGATTTAATGATGTTTTAAGAATTATCAGGTAACTTTCTTTACAAAAGGTTTAATCAGAGAGCGATCGCAATCTCACTACTCACTTTAATTTCCCCCTGTCATTATCCTTCCTCAAGCAGCCTTTCTATCTTCTGCAACCAGCCCTGCACTTGCTTCCATTTCTTGGGGTCTTGTTCCCAAAGTTGTGACTGGTTGAGGCGGCGGCTAATTGATTGTATTTGAGTTTTAGGCGAGGAAGATGAAACTTTTTGGGGCTGAAGGGTTTTTAGCCGTTCCCCAATTTCACTCAAAGAGAGATTTTCTCGAATTGCTTCTGCTAATATCGCTTGCCGCTGCTGCTCGTCTTTGACTTTAGCGATCGCCTTTGCCTTGGTGTATTCAATTTCACCAGAGCGCAGTGCTTCTAAAACATCTTCTGGTAGCTTCAACAGGGGCAGGCGGTTGCTGACAAATGACTCCCAACTCATCAACCCCAATTGGGCAAAAACCTGCTTCACCGTTTCGGCTTCTGGTTGAATGATAACGTTATCATTCATTCGCTGGACATCATTCTGCATCCGATAAAGTAGAGAGCTAACCTCGGTTACAGCGATTTTGAGTCGGGATGCTAGCAGGTGGAGAATTGCTTCCGTCTCTTCTACGGGGTTCAAATCTTCTCGCTGCAAATTCTCTATTAAAGAAATTTGCAAGGCTTGTGAGTCGGTGAGTTCTCGAATGGCGACGGGGACTTCTTCTAGTCCAGCAGCTTGAGCAGCGCGATATCGCCTCTCGCCAGCGACTAGCTCGTATAAGCCTTCTTCTCCTTCGACGGGTCGAACCAGCAGATTTTCTAAAATGCCGTGTGCTTTAATCGATTCCGTCAGCTGTGCTAACTTCTGGGGATCGAAATAACGGCGGGGTTGCTGTTGAGGCATGGTGATGGCATCCAGCTTCACAGTCTGGGGTGAAGCTGTAGTCTCCGCTTCCCCAAATAGCACGTCGAGATTGGCTTGAGCTTTGTAGGGTTTATCATTCTTGCGGCGCGGCTGGCGAGTCATTGAGTTTCTCCATCTGGACAGCTAATTGATCGAGGACTTTAAGGGCTGGATTGTTAGGATCGTAGATCGCCAGAGGAACTTGTTCTTCCGAAGCATCGGCAAAAGCAGTGAGGCGAGGGATAGGCTCGTAGACAGTGCCAATCGAGCCAAACTGTTCTCTGATTGCTTGAAGGGTGCGCCTGTCCTGGGAGTTAGTAGCAGCGTAACGCGAGGGGATAAAGCCAGCAATTTGCAAGGAACGATTGCCCCGCTTTCTGACTTTGGCAACAGTTTGCAGGAGCAAGTTAGTCCCTTGGAAGGCTTTGAAGTGCGTTTCGATCGGAATCAAGACGTGGGTGGCGGCGACCAGGCTGGTGTAGCTGAGTAAGCCAAGGCTAGGGGGACAGTCAATGAGGATAAAGTCGTAGTCGTCGCGCTTTGGATCGAGAGCTTCTTTGAGGCGAGCTTCTCGGAATTCTAGATTAACTAGTTGGATTTCGGCGGCGCTCAGGGTGATATTGGCAGGGGCAAGATCCATGCCATGAACGTCTTTAAGGATGAACAAGGGTTCTTCATTGACCAGGGCATCAAAGGGAGTCTTCTCCAGGCTATCGGGAGCGACACCCATGAAGGTAGTTAGGGAGGCTTGGGGGTCAAGGTCAACTAACAGCACGTGATGTCCCCGCGCTTTGAGGCGATCGCCTAAATTTTGGGTCAAGGTTGTTTTCCCTACCCCACCAGCTTGATTGAAGAGTGCGATGATGCAAGTCATTTCTAGCTACGGCTCACACTTAACCAAATGCCAGCCTGTAGCATACCATCATCTAAACTTCCTTGCTATTTTTACAAAACACAGGGGGTAGGGAGCGCTTGCTACAAGCGCTCCCTACTCCCTGTGTTTTGTAAATACTTACAAAAAGACAAAGTAAATCCAGAAGCCAATGGGCAAGAGTGTGATTAGAAGGATACACACCCCAATAGTAATGAAGATAGGAGTCCAGCCACCGAGTTCCATAGGAGATCTCCTGAAAAATGAGTTGTCAGTATTATTGGCGCTGGTAAAGAGCGTCGCCATCTCAAACCATCACATGCCCCGCGATCGCTCTCGCTAATTCTATCGCTTCCATGCCTCAATTTCACATCAAGTTTCTGATGATGTTGTATCAGTGATGGTAATAGTTGCGTTCTGCATAGATGTATTGCAGCTAGGAAGAGTTGTTGATTTCAACTACCTACTATGACCGTTAACAAACTGTCATAACAACTAGAATCAAGCGATCGAGAGACGACAGGATAGTAGTGAAGATTGGTTCTGGAGAGATTTATATGATGACTTACGCCACAGTTACAACCACTATAGAGATACTTGAGAGCGAGCAAGAGTCTTACACTCAGCCGCAACAAAAACAATCGCCGCTCGGTTTTGTATGGAGATCCTTAGCAGGCATGTTGTATCGGTAGAAGTAGATAATTCCCCAGTCGTTGTACCTTAACTGTTTTTGGTTCAACTTGCATCGTCCGTTTCACAACAGATTCCCGTCCAACTACAAATATAAAGTCCGTGATGCACGTCCAATTCCCGCTCGTTCACCATTTACATCCGGTGGGGTTCGGTATCGTCACACACCAGCCTACGACCGGACAAAGATTTTCTTGCTAATTATACGATCGGTCGTCCACTATCAGACTAGGCAATTTGAAAACATCCACTGGACAACTGAAAATATTGAAGCAGCCCCAGAATAACAACACACTAGGGCTGCTGACAACAAACAACGCACTCACACACAAGAGCGCATTGCAGACACTGGTATTTTACTACAGGTATGCTGACATCGTAATGATTGTAGTCTGACCATCTCTATCCGGTTGGCGATCGCTCATCATAGCAAGCCAAAGTATTTCTACAACAATACTCACCTGCACGGCGTACCCTGATATTATCTGGATAGCACCTTGATGAGCAAAAGAGTTTAGAGCTACAGCTTACCTAGATATTACCTATATAAAACCTGGACATGAGTAACACAGGGCGTAACAAGAAGCTTGCCTCATTTAACTGCGATGAGGGGTTGTGGGCAAAGTTCATCACCCGATGTCAGGAAAGGGGTACAACTGCAACAGCCACACTCACTGAATTTATCAAGCTCTACCTGGATGGTTCCCTTGACAATCTGGATGTAAGCGCATTGGACAAGCGTTTTGACGAGCGAGTTAGGGGAAGTGTAGATGAATATCTAGCCACTCATCCACTGCAAAATAAGATTGTTGCCTTGTCTGAGAAACTTGCATTTTTAGAAGGGCAGTTAAGCGCCTATTCATCTCAAGGTAATGCCAGGTCAAAGCCTTTCAAGAGAGAGCAGGATTTTTGGTCAATTCAAGAAAGAGCGAAATATTTAGGATTGTCAATTAGTGCAAACCAGCGGATCAAAATTGAGCTATTTGTCAACGACAGTTACAAGGAACGGCATGGTTCGCTGCCTAGCACGAAGTTGTACAGGGGTACTAGAGTTTATGCTTATCCAGCAAAGGATTTAGACATACTGGATGCGACAATCAAGGGTGTGGTCAGGCAAGGGTGAAGCAAGGGCGGGGCGATCCGCAAGTGCTTTTGTAACAGACTGCAATCTGAAGTTATCACACATGCGATGCGATCGTGTCTTTATAACATTGGGTTGATTTTTTTCTCTTGAATATTTATAGTTATTGATGCTTCGCCATTTGTGTCTGATTTAACCAAGTAACTACTATAGATAATATCTACAAATATCTCCGATTTTTGGGTGGGGAGTGCGGTTAGGGTTGGTTGGTGTGGTGGTAGGGAGCGCGATCGCTTTTGGGAATGCTGCGCTAGCTCAGGTTGTACCGGATTCTCAAATCGTGCCCGATAGTACTCTAGGCGCAGATAATTCTATAGTCAATTCCAGCCCAGATGGGATAGATACAATCTCCGTGGAGCCACACAGGGAAGTAATTTATTTCATAGCTTTGATCGGTTTTCCATCCCTAATGGACGGGCAGCTTTATTTGATAATGGAGCAAATATTCAAAATATCCTCACTAGGGTTACGGGTGGCTCGGTTTCTGATATTAATGGTTTGATTCGAGCTAACGGTGCGGCTAATTTATTTTTGCTCAATCCTAACGGTATTGTTGTCGGTCAGAATGCCCAACTACGTATAGGCGGCTCGTTTGTAGCGAGTACAGCCGATGCTATCCAGTTTGGCGAACAAGGCTTTTTCAGTGCAACCGATCCTAACGCTCCTCCATTACTGACGGTCAACCCTTCGGCGTTTTTATTTACTAAACCACTATGCACTTCCAGTGCATAGGTTTAACTAGGACTGAAAGTCTACTACTCCAAGAGGAAATTATCTCGCTCCATATTAGATGGACTGCGATGATGCTCCAAGTATTCTTCCACCAACTCCTCTGTAATGTTACCTGTACTCCATGCTCCATAGCCGATCGCCCAAAAGTGCTTACCCCAGTATCGCTTGTGCAACTCTGGATACTCCTGTTGCAGCAGGCGTGAAGTTCTGCCCTTAAGTCGCTTCACGATGTCACTAATCGCTTTTGAAGGAGGATACTCTATATGCATGTGGACGTGGTCTTTACTCACTGCTCCTTTGAGAATCTTGATGTCCTCGGCATCGCAGATTTGGATAATTAGTTCTCGACATCGCTTCTGGACTTCTCCCCTGAGAACGTGATAGCGATACTTCGTGACCCAGACAATGTGAACTGTTAGCCTTGTTACTGTATGTCCACTGTGTCGATTCTCTGCCATATACTTTTAGCTCCAGCCTATCGCATATAGAAGGAGCTACTAAAGTCTCGCACTGAAAGTGCGTAGTTTGTACTAGCGCGTTGGAACAATCAAGCAAGAGCTGCCGCAATTGAGAACAATTCAAAAGCTGATGCGGGGCGAGATCCAGCAGGTAGTGACACTACATATTTTGGCTTAAGAGTTCCAGATAGTAAAAGTTTACTACTGGCAGGTGGCGATCTAAAAGCCGATGGTGGTGGTATCGTTGCTTTTAATGGTCGGGTCGATATAGCGGCGGTAGCAGGAACGGGGACGGTAGGACTAAACGTGAATGGTGACAAACTTAGCCTCAGCGTTCCCGATGGTCTACCAAGAGCTGATGTGTCGCTGACTAACAGAGCTGGCTTTATCGTGTCTGCTGGTGGAGGTGGTGATATTGCAATTACTGCTAAGGATATCAATATAGATAACAGCTCTCTTAATGCTGGGATATTGAGGAATTTTGGTTCGTCTGGCTCTCAGGCAGGAGATGTCACTCTCAACGCAACAGAGGCAGTGACACTTGTGGGCAGCTCTGTTTTTAATGACGTAAGTGCAGGAGGAATCAGTAATGCGGGTAACATGACCATCAAGACCAAACAACTGACTGGTACTAATGGCTCTCAAATTAGTGCTAGTGGGACTTTGTAAGAAAGATGGAGCAAATTGAGCTAGAATGCGGGTAGGAGTTGCGTTTTACGTCAGTCTCGACAGGAGCAACGTAAGGTGAAAGATCAAGTACCAGCAGCGATGCCGCAGTGCTTTGAGAACTGGTGTCGTCGGTTTGATGATGTATTTTCGCGTCAGAAGCAGCGGCAGGAATTTCGTGTTTATCTAGGGGGACTGCTGGGTGAGAGTCAGCGCAAAAACCTGAGCCAACTGGTCACAAATACAGTAGATGGCTCCTACAACAGCCTCAGACATTTTCTCAACAATGCCCCTTGGGATGAAGTCAAGCTAAATAATCGGCGGTTGGAGGTGATGCACCAGTGTCGCCAGACGACCCCGAGTCAAGGTTTCACATTGATTGTAGATGATTCGGGACATCGCAAAAGTGGTGCGGCTACTGATGGGGTAGGACGGCAGTACATTGGGGAGATTGGCAAGACTGACAATGGTATTGTGCTGCTGACTACCTACTTGTATGATGGAGTGCGACGTCTGCCGTTAGATGTTGCACTCTATCAACACGCAAGTTTATTCGAGCAAGGCAAGGCAGACCCCAACTTCCAGAAAAAACCTGACCTGGCTCTAGACTTGGTTGACCAATGCTTGAAGCGCGGTTATCGACCGGGTGTGACTGTAATTGATGCAGGCTACGGTAATAACACGCCTTTTCTCAAGCAGTTGGAGTCGAGAAACCTAACTTACGTGGCAGCAATCGCCAAAAACCGCCAAGTTACTGCTCAAACATCAGGTGATGAGTCTGCTCGTAAGCAGGGATTAGAAGCTATTGCTCAAACCTTGGCAGTGGAGCAGTTCACACCTGTGCAACTCAATCTGGAGCAGCCCCGGACAGTTTGGGTGGCGCTGTTACCAGTTCACGTTCCGAAGCTCGAAGGCACTCGCTGGCTGGCGATTCAACTCAATGCCTCTAGTTTCGAGCAAGCGACGGAGGTGGATTACTTTCTCACCAATGCCTCTGACAACCAAGTCAGTGCGGCTTGGGTAGCTCAAACATATTCTGCTCGCAACTGGGTGGAGGTCTTCTATCGAGAAGCCAAGGGCTGGTTGGGTTTGAGTGAGTATCAAGTTCGGGATGCTCTGAGTATGAAGCGTCATTGGGTTTTAGTGTTCATCGCTTACACCTTCATCCTTTGGCATCAGTTGACCGGCGGATTCCGCAGACGTTGGGCAACCAAACCCTTACAAACCTTTGCCGAAGCATTGGAGGCATTCCGCACCGCAGTCGAGTTTCGTTTGGTCCGCTGGCTTAATGAGCATGTTGATGTATTTGCCTCTCACAGAGCTAAGTTCGGCTATATTTGGGCTTAGAAAGTTTTAAAGTCCCACTATCTGATATTTCATTCATCACTACAATTTATCCTTACTTATTTAGGACTACCCCAGCAACAAGGTATCAGTGGGACAAAGGGCGATCGCACTTGAGAGTAGAAAATCAAATCTCCACAACCTCAGTTACTGATAGCTGATAATTGACAGCTAAACCTGTTACGAATATGTGCTTTTGTGGTAAAAGGTTAAAGAATAACTCTGAAAGGGAAAATTCTATTCCTTTAACCCACTTCAGCTTCCTTTTCCCAATTCCTACATGAAGTCTAATGAGTGAAGGAGGGCTAAATTAAAAATAAGTAAATTGACATTTAAGCCTTGATTAATATATGTTTAAAAAACTAGTTATTTAGACTTATAGACACATAATTTGCGCTCAAATCTTGTTAACTTCTTTACATCTAAACTGCTTATATTTTTTATCAGAAACGATGAAGTATTGAATTTTGAATGCAACTGTTTCTAGTTATATCTTAGAAGAATCTCAATTATTTAACAGCTTTGAAGAGTTGAAAGACATAACTACCTTAATTAAGACACAAAACTTAAATTAAAAACTTGAATTTTTCAGTTTAATACCGAAATATAAAGATGAGATTAGACAAGCTATAGTTCAATCTCATGTCTAAATACTTTTGGATACTACTGAAGGAGAAAAAAATGGCGAGAATTAAGATATCCACACTTAATTCAGTGAACTCTGAGATATCTTGGGCTTCTAACAGCTTACTTAATGAGTTAACTGATTGGGAAATGAAAGCTGTAGTCGGTGGTACAAATGGATTAGTAGATATACAGGAAATGCTTTTGCAAGCATTACTTGATGTAACTAAGATGCACCTTGAGGCATCGTCTGATTCTTCCGACGATAGCTAATTCAAAGGTCCTGATTGGCTGACAAATCTTAGGAGAGAGGTTGAACAAGCACACCAATCGGAGCAAGCGGAAGGTGTAGCTCTCCAACGGGGCAAATAACATCATCGACTAACTAGTAAGCCTAAACAGACACAGGTAACAATGGAAAACACCTTCCGTTTTTATGATGAACTTTGCCGTTCATTCAAAGCACACTTAGACGCGCAAGGAATTATCAACTCAACCTATAATTCGCAAGATTAGGCACTCTCATTTTTGAATAAGCTAAAGCTGTTTAAACATTTCAAACATATTCTAGAGCTAAAAGCCAAGAATTGAAAAAATTAAGAATTCTAGTTTCTTCTCGATTGACTTAAGTGAGAAGTTTTTAAATAGTTTTGATAGACTTAAGTTATCAACCAAGAACTCTTGCTATCATCGAATAAATGCCATGTCCAGAGCATTACATTTACTGGATGAAAAATCACCAAAATATTTCCGGTTAAAGACCCAAAGGTAGGGTCGCTGCAACGAAGTGTCACGCAACAACCAGAAGCTTTATAGTCAAAGGCTTGTGCAAAAACTTTAACTCAATTCGTTCAGTCTGCGGATGGGGAACTTCCAAGGACTGAAACCAGCATGATCTGCCCATTCTAGATTAATGATACTTATATTACACCTTCGCTAGCCTGGGACCCACTCCTGCCAATTGCGGATGCGATCGCTTGTTTTTAGTTTCGGTTTCATCGATCGCGCTTGGCTTTTGCCTCTGGTTACACTTAACATTTCTACTATTCACGCATCAGAGCCTTTTCGTTCAAATAAATTTAAATTTGGCTTAATCCAAGTTTAATCAAAATGTGTTTTAAAACATGTTACTAAATCTACTCTCCATCTTTTTGAGTTGATAAAATATCTAGGTTAATATTTCCTTTTATACATTCGATCGGAATTCAACCGCTCTATTTTTGTTTTAGAGTTGCGCCATCAGAAAAATGTATAGATTCAAACATATTAAGAGTCGGATACTCAAGTATTTCAGTCTGGGTTTATTAGTGACAGCTCTAGCGATCGCACCTTCTCCCTTTGCTCGCTCGCATAACTTCTTGGCTTTAGGAACCGCCCAAGCTCAAACCCCCGTGCAGACGGATGAAAATCGTCCAATTCAAGTTGAAATAGCTCAGGCTCCTGCTACTGGGGAAGCACCAGCAGCCGCAGCAGAGGAAAAAGAAGAACTGATTGATTTCTTCAAAATGGGCATGGGTGCGTTAGCAGGGTTAGTGCTGTTCATCTATGGTGTCACCCGCCTCTCCGAAGGGCTAGAGGACATGGGTACGGAACGGATGAGAAGTTTTTTGAGTCAATTTACGACAAACCGCTTTGCGGGCGTAGTCACGGGAGCTGTAGCCACGACACTACTAGAATCTTCCTCCGTCACAATTATCATGACGATCGCGATGGTGAGTGCGGGAGTCTTAACTTTTGTGCAATCTTTGGGAGTAGTTTTAGGGGCAAATATTGGCACTGCGGTAGGAGCGCAAATCATTTCTTTGGACATCGAACAGTACGTCCCCCTACTGATGTTTGCAGGGTTATTACTATTATTTTTGGGCAAAACAAAGACTTGGAAAAATCTTGGTGTTGTCCTGCTAGGGTTTGGTTTAATGTTTTACGGATTAGAAGCGATCGATGAAGCTATGAAGCCTTTTCGCACCTACGAACCCTTCATCGGTTTAATGGAAACCTTGGGGAATAATCCAATTTTAGGTGCTGCTGTCGGCGCGCTATTTACTGTGATTATTCAATCCTCTTCTGCTACCGTGGCGATCGTGATTACCTTAGCAAGTTCCGGTCTAATTTCCCTACCAGCAGGAGTTGCCATTATGTTAGGTGCAGAAGTTGGGACTTGCGCCGATACATTAGTTGCGACAATTGGGCGCGGTCGTCCGGCATTACGCACGGGAGCATTTCATTTTGGGTTCAATTTCGTGAGCGCCATTTTAGGAATTATTTTTGCGCCCTTGTTAGTACAACTCGTCCTTTCATTCTCTGGTAGTGCGGGTGTCGGTCGCCAAGTCGCTAACGCACAAATTTTGTTTAACGCGATTGGTGTAGTTGTAGTGATTGTATTCCTCCCGACGATCGCCCAAATTTTGCAAAGACTTATTCCCGATACTGAGAATGACTTAAAGCTGCAACCAGAAGTACAAGCAGCAAGATAGTTGGTCATTGGTCATTGGTCATTAGTCATTTGTTAGTTGCGATCGCCAATCGTGGCTACTCGCTTACACAATTTTTTGGAAGTGTAAAGATTATGTGGCAGCAATCTAAACTGGTATCTGTGGGTCTCGTGAGTTTGTTATTGGGATCGATCGGTTGTACGAATAATCAAGCAAATGATATGGCTGTGGATTTTCCTCAAGCTTTGAACGTAGCTCAAAAAAATGTCAGCACAAATCAATTATCAGGTAGAGTGATTGTAGATGGTTCGAGTACGGTATTTCCCATCTCTCAAGCAATGGCAACAGCTTTTACAAAGAATAATCCAGATGTAAAAGTCAATGTAGGGGTGTCTGGTACTGGTGGCGGTTTTAAAAAATTCTGTGCTGGAGAAACAGATATTACTGGTGCTTCTCGTCCTATCAATACCCAAGAGATGAAGTTGTGTCAGCAAAATCAGATTGAATATACAGAATTGCCGATCGCCTTTGATGGTTTAGCAGTCGTAGTTAACTCTCAAAATAATTTTGTCAGTTGCCTCAAAACTAGAGAATTAAGACAGATGTGGGAACCTGCGGCTGAAGGAAAAATAACAAATTGGAACCAAGTTCGGGGGAGTTTTCCAGACCGACCGTTACAGCTTTACGGTCCCGATGCTGCATCTGGAACTTTTGATTATTTCACCTTAGCAACTGTGGGGCAAGAAGGGAAAAGCCGGACTGACTATAAGCCAAGTGCCAACGATGATGCTTTAGTACAGGGAGTTGCTGCCGATCCCAATGCGCTTGGTTATTTTGGTTATGCCTACTACTTAAAAAATCAGGAGAAGTTGAAGTTAGTCGGAATCGATAGCGGTTACGGTTGCATCCAGCCTAGCCCTAAAATCATTGCAGATGGTAGCTACCAACCCCTCTCGCGTCCAGTATTTATCTATGTCAAGAAAGCGGCAGCGGTGCGTCGGGAAGTGAATGCTTTGACTAACTTTTACCTCAACCCCGACAATGCAAATATAATACTGCAAGTGGGTGACGTGCCGCTACCTAATATTACGCTCAGAGCCGCAGCTAGCCGTTTTAATCGGGGAATGACGGGGACGAATTTCGGTGGTAGAGGTGCGGTAATTGGTGTAGCCCAAGAGGGTTTATAATTCTATTTTTGCACTGAAGGAATTAATTAAGTAGAAGGTTTCGTAGGGTCGAGCGTTTCCTGGCTGGACGATGACGCTCTAAAAACACTGTGACTTCAGACGGATGACAAAGAATTTGAGGAACATCGTTCACTACCAGCAACCACCTGTCTCCAACTAGTTGCAATCTCCATCCTTGCTCAGCTTGTTGGGGAAGGATCTGCCATTTACTTGGAATACTTAAGTCGCAGATAAACCCCCAAGCTTGGGCTTGACTTACTATACTGTCATTCATCATTGCTGTTTGAGTGCAGAATTACTTTTTACTCAAGTTCAAAAGACAACAACCTCAGCTAAAAAAGTATTTGTTCGTCAGACCGAGTGAGTCTGACGAACATCTAACCCTGACGATCGGTGTCACCAACATTATCCTTCGCGGTCAAGAATAATTGTAACTATCTATACAGTGAATTCCCGACCAATGGCGCGAATGGTTATGACTTCGAGATCGGAGTGAATCGTAGTACAAGAGTGTAGAAGGAGTGCGATCGCTTTTCTGGGAAAAAATGTTACCTGACAAACTTTTTAACTTAGACCGCCCTCCGTAGTTAGCTTACACTCTTTTGTACTGATAGAAATATTGACCTACAAAGGGACGAGCTTCCCAAACTCACCCAGCACTTAAATTGGCGATTGTTATCTGGTTCTCTAGAGGCTCCTCTCTGCCAGTCGCATTCGATGACTCTGGAGTAGGTACATCAACATTTTCATCATCATCAACCGAGTCATTCAAGTCGTTGAGATCTGCTCCAGAAGCTTCGGCGTTCGGGTTGGGGCTAATTAAACTTGGGTCAGAAGTTTCATGCACCGATAAATGAATTGGTCGCTCGTCTGGTGTTTGAGTCATTGTAACAAGAGTACTAGACTAGCACTAAATCACTACTTACTTAGTTAAGACGAATACTCTTACCAGTTTCCTTTAGCAACAGACATAGGCTCAAAGTCATAGCTGTTTGCTTACGATTCAATGCCAAATTTTTCTTCTCCTTACCCAATTGAATCCCCCGTCTTTTTGCCCGCCGTGATACCCTGTCTGAAAAGGAGCAGGGTTTTACGGCGGCTCCGCTCAAACTCTAAGCTCTGACTTGCGCAGAGCGAAAGCTACCTTTTGAGATGCATCCAGACTCCAGACCGTTGCCGGATGACCAACACAGCGTTGACTAATCGCCCACAGATAAGCATTAGGATGGTTTGACTCCAGCCACCGCAGCACGCACCTTTGTTGCTCCTCGGTTAACTGTTTCGGCATCTGTGGTAAGCAATTAGCGACGAGTGCAATCTGACGAAGCGCTTCACTGACACTAGATCGATCCCTAGCAGCACACCATTGCTCGACTAGCGAATAAATTTGCTTGTCTGTTGCATCCACAAGCGAAATTCCTCTTTACAAGTATTTAGTCGCAACGCTCAGTCACCACCAATCAATAGCTGATTGCCATGAATGGGGATAATTAGAGCTTTGTATACACGTTGACAAACTAACCCAATCTTCTCCTCTTCCAGAAGTCAGATTTGGAACTTGTCTGCTGGCACGAGTAGGGGTCGTGAGACAGAAGCTGTTACTAGGGGCAAGGTAACTAGAAAAAGTGCTGATCTTCTATTAGAATCGGCACTTTACCCCAGTTGAGTTACTCCAACTCGTGCTGAAGAAGCTTGTTCAGCAAGGTTTTTCAGCACGAGCTGACTTGCACAGAGAATCCCGCGCGACAGAGAGACAAACACCCGTACAGGCAGATGAGCTAAGTCAATAAATTTGGCTGTCATCGCTATGCTGCTCAAAGGTTTCAGCTTACTAGTCCTTGAGTAGATCTTCAGCAAGAGTAGCGATGGCGCTATTCTTGCTGACTCAAGATCTTATTTTGACTTCTGAGCTAGTAATTCCAAAAATTCAACTTGTGTAGGTGATTCTTCTAATGCCGCGTTCTCTGGCATCTGAATTAGAATGCTACTCTTGATTCCTGACGTACAAACAGGACTTACATAACACACTCCTTGAGTGCAGAACGCTACTACACTACCGTTGAGCGCTTCAAAAACAATATCACTTCCTGATTCTCGCTTGGTGACAGACATCTTAGAAACCTTCTATATCAACAACAGGTATAAAGCTGACGCAGCTAGTACACTAGCGCCTCGTTAAGTTAGGATGCTCAACTAAACCCGTTAGTTCCGCATAGTTAAGCTTCCCTGCGTCTTCAAACCAGGGAAGCTTAAACGGATTGCGATCGCCCTCAAGATATTGCTCAGCTCGCCTCTCGCTCCAGCGCAGATTCGTTGAAAAGTGGTGTGACTGCCGAGACTTACGCAGGAGACAAGGCTTATGCCATTTTTGCTATGAGCTAAGAGCTAATTTGCATAACGATCGTCCACTCATCGTAGAGATCGATATGGTAGAGCGATCGCTATTCTTTCAACCCATTCCTCACACAATTGAGAGACACAGTTGTACCGATTTCAAATCATCTCTAAGGAGAACACCCCATGATAGAAAATACGCCTGCTAATCCTCTTGACACCCGCGAACCCTTAGAGCAAAAGCCAACCGAGGTTGTTATTGTGCGCCCTGATGCAGTAACACTAACTGGTGAACGGTTGTCCCATTTTGTTGGCATTTCCGCAAACACAACAGGGGCGAAGGGGATTTCAATGAATCTCGTAATTATTCCTCCTGGTGGAATTGCCGAGCCACATTTTCACCCAGAGCATGAAACGGCAATTTATCTCCTCAAGGGTCGAGTCGAAGTCTGTTACGGGCAGGGACTTCAGCACTGCAAGGTGTGCGAAGCTGGGGATTTCGTTTTTACTCCCCCAGGTGTTCCCCATCAACCGCGTAATCTGAGTGCAACAGAACCCGTTTACGCGCTAGCTGCTCGCAACGATCCAGACGAACAAGAAAAGGTTGTATCCTACGATCCAATGTTAGAAAGTTGAGCGAACTTTAGAGTAGCAAACAATCTCTTATCCTGTGTTGGGTAAGTTTATTTATATTAGCAAAATAAATACAACTTCTACTTTAAATAATGAAATTAAACGACTTAATCAAAAACAGATAGGATACCAAATTTACTAATAAAGATTTGCGATATTTTGAGATAATATTGTGAATAAAGCTTGAGCTTTAGTGGTTATCTCTTGTTTTACATGTCAGTCGATAATATCTGTAAATATCTGTCAGAACAATATCCTGAAAGCTTTGTTAATTGGATTTTAGGTGGAACTACAACTGATGCTAACATTCTCAAATCTGAGTTGAGTATCGAACCAATTCGCGCTGATTTCGTTGCTTTATTGCGAACTCAGAATCGAATTTTACACGTAGAATTTCAAGTAGAAGCTATTTCTAATCCACCATTGCCATTGAGAATGTTGGATTACTTTGTTAGGTTATATCGTCAGTACAATTGTCCAGTCGATCAGTTTGTCATCTTTCTTAAACGCACTAGCTCAGCAGCAGCATACACAGAACAGTTTGTAGATACAAACACTATCCACCAATATCGAGCGATTCGATTGTGGGAACAAGATCCAGCTCCTCTGCTAGCAAACCCCGCGCTACTGCCCTTAGCAGTCTTAGCCCAATCAAATTCCCCTAATGCTCTACTGGAACAAGTTGCATCTCAGTTGGATATGATTGAGGAGAGGGAGCAAAGAAGTAATATTTCAGCCTGTACGGGAATATTGGCAAGTTTACGGTTTGATAACGGTACGATTCGTCAATTCTTGAGGGAGGATGTGATGAGAGAAGCACCAATGTATCAAGAAATTATTCAAGAGGGAAGGCGAGAAGAAGCCTTGCTGTATACTCTACGTTTATTGAATAGACGAATTGGCACACTCACTCTAGATTTACAACTTCAGGTTCAAAATTTAACCACTCCCCAACTTGAAGAATTGGGAGTTGCCCTACTGGACTTTAACAATGCTGCCGATCTAACTGCATGGTTACAGAATCAATAGAAAGAAATATATTTGCTTCCCCCCTTACGGTAGAGCTGCATCCGCTACCAATTCGATAGCTTGAGTAGCGTGCTATTGCAGCAATCGAGAGGGGAACATTACAGGAAAGAGATTATCGATTCTCCATCTGATTAGCGATCGCTCTTACAATTCCTGCTATCTGCTTTCTGTCCGCAAGAGTCAGCGGACAAACAGTGTTAACGTGCGTTTGAGAGCTACTAAACATCACCTGGATGCTTCTATCGGACAGTAACCGCTTAATTAATTGAGCCTTCTTTTCAACCGATAAGCGATCGCACTGCCTAAAAAGCCTGTTTTCTTCAATATTGTTCTTTAGCCTGTTGTTTTCAATACTGTTCTTTTGCTCTGTCACAGTCTTTTTCTTCGGCAGTCGTAAAGTAGCCATTTATCATACTGCCTCTGGAACTTGCTCTGATTCGGTAAATACACGGGAATCGCCGCTTTCAATCCAGTCAGCCACCAGGTTCAAAACTTCGGCTTTTTCCCGGGAAGAAGCAGCAAGAAATTGCGATCGCAAACTCGCTTTCGGTTTTACTCCGATTATCTGCGATAAATACCACTCACTAGCTTCATCTGGGACATTCGCCAACAAAGCCAGCAGTCTTGCCGAGCCTAAATCTACCTTGCCATTGCGAAAGCGGGAAACCATCATCTCAGACACACCCGCTGCTTCCGCTAGCTCCTTCGCATTTATGCCAAACCGGACTAGCATTTCGCCAAATAACTTCTGATGTGCCTCAATTTCCTGTTTCACAAAACTTTGCATAAACCCCCTAGTTGCCGCATGTGATTACTGCTATTGTCATAAGGCAACCCAAAAAAGCTGACTGGCTAGATGTTCCGATCGTATCAGGAAATATTTGGATTGGGTTGAGGCTAGTTAAAAAATTCACCCCGTTCCAATGTCACGGACGCGGGGCTTCATCAACTAAAAAAGTCTATGGGAATACTACCACGATTGAAACGATTTTCAAAGGACTGCACAAATATAGCCGCCTCCGGCTGCAAATCTGTCAGCCAAAAGGTAGAGATGGGGGAGGTTTAGGCATGAGCGTTGATGAGCAATTTTACCTCCTAACCCACGGTGTATTGGACAAGCTGATGGATGCAAAATTGACTGCCGCAGAATGGAAGCTGTGGGCGTATCTAACTAAGTTGGATTCTTGGGGCGATCGCTATCAAGATTTGGATACCCTTACAGCCATGTCTGAATGCGACATGAGCAAAGCAACATATTATCGAGCCATAGCTAAGTTCCAAGAGATAGAGCTACTGCCTGAATGGGTCAAAGTTCGTAGTGTCAACACGATAGAAAAATCAATTCGCGATTGCCTTCATGCGGAATTAGGTGGATTAGTAGAAGTTGTTACTCCTGCCGGAAGAATTGACTTGCTTACCGACACCGAAATTATTGAAGTTAAGGCTGTCAAAGACTGGAAAGCGGCTTTAGGTCAAATACTGGTTTACTCAGGTTTTTATCCACAACACCAAAAACGATTGCACTTGTTTGGAACTGCTAGTGCGCTCTTAGCACTGGCAGATATTGAGGCAGCGGTTCTGGGTTTTGCAGTCAAAGTTACAGGTGAGGAGGTTAAGAAGTAATGGCATCTGAGCAAAAAGCTACCAAAAAGCCTCTGTTCTACCCCCTAACCCATGAAGAAGTGCTTGACTTAAAAGACTTAACTGGAGTAGAGATTAAGGTTTTTCTCTACGTGCGAACCTTAGATCCGTTTGGCGATCGCAACTTGGAGTATAGCGTCACTGCGGTAGCTGAGGAGTTGGGTCTATCTAAGGGAGCAGTTTCAAAGGCTATCAAGAGTTTAGATGCAAAAGGTTTTATCCACGTAGAGTTAACACGAGTCAAAATTCGGATCAAGGCAGATACGTCCGATGTCGCATCGTTTCCTATAGGAAACAACGTTTCCCAAAGTGAACCAGCGTTTCCTATAGGAAACCAAGATTTCCCAGAGGAAACCGAAGTTTCCTATAAGAAACCAGAGTTTCCTATAGGAAACGATCGGCAGCCAGAACCTTTGCCAGAAAAGGCTTCCAACTCGTCTCAGACTAATAAGACTTATTCAAACTTTATTCAGACTCTCTCAGACAGCGAGAGAGAGAATTTTGAAAAGTTTGTTAGAGATGAATGGAAAAAGCTGACAGCCAGGAATGGAGAATCGGGGGAGGAGATTGTCAGCCTAGAACGCTTCCTTGCCCGTGAGGAGGACATTAGGAATTGGCATCAAAGATTTTTAAGTTCCGCCGCCGGACGCGCCGCGAAGAAGAAGGCGATCGCGACTAGCCATGATTGGCGCAATAATAAGCGTTTTAGTGAGTGGATTTGGGAGGCGTTTAATCGCGGCTATGAGTGGGTACAAGAAGACGAAGCGGAGCGAGAGCAGCGTAAAGCCTTTTATGACTGGGCAATGGCAACTAATGCATTTGAGGGGGTGTGTCTATGAATATTCCCCAACTGCCCCGCGAACCCATCCGCCCCGAACTGGAAAACCCAACAGACAAGGAAATATGGGTTCCCAAATGGAGATGCTTTTGCTGTCGAGACACTGGGCTGGTAGGGCTAAATCTAGTGCGGCTAGCGATCCCAAACTACGACCAATGCCGCGATAAACCTGTGGCTTGCCAAAACCCAAGGTGCTATGCGGGTTCGGACTATAGGGGCGACCCCAACTACGACCAGCGTTTCACGGTGGGAATTTGCACGGAACTAGACAAAAGAAGCCGAGAAGACTGGCAGCGCACGGTAGAGAGCCATTTCAAAACAATTCAAAGTCGCGTTCAAGATGCTTCGAGGGGAATGAGTCTTAGAAGATGCGATCGCACTCCAGATGAGGAACTCGTTGCTAACAAACGACATGAATTAGCTTGCAGTGCAGACCCCAAAAAGCTAGAGGAGGCAGAGAAGGAACTAGAGGACGAGTGCGAGGAGAAGGCGTATCATGACAAGTTCTAGGGGAAACGCAAACCCATTACCTATTACCCAAAGTCATCACTCACCACTCCCTACTCGCCACTCCCCACTCCCGATCCCCCAAGTAGGCGATTGCATCCGCATTAATGACTTGCACTTTGCTTGTGCTGGAATGGAGTTTGAGATAGACAGGGTAGATCTTAATTGGGTACGCACGACAGACAACAGCCTATTTCACCGCGACTATTTTGATGTAATTGAATGCTCCTTACCCAACTCGATCTCTGTTCGGGAATCGGCGCTGGCTTTCCCGCAGCAGGAATCGTCACCAGAAGATTTAACCTCGTCGGACTGTGCGACCTCATCGCCGACCCAGAGCATGGATACATCAGAGACATCCTGCTCCAACGCTTCCCTTGCATCCCCATCTTCCACGATGTTAAGGAGCGAAGTCATTGGGAATCGTGGAGGGGACAATTGCCAAGTCTCATCTCAGCTTCACCCCCCTGTCCACCATTCTCTGTTGAAGGAAAAAGATTGGGAGCAGACGATCCCAGAGATTGCATTCCAGCAGTCATGGATGCGATCGCCATCCTCCAACCCTCGTTTGCAGTTATCGAAAACGTCCCAGGATTGCTCACCTGTCCCATTAGACCGGGGGAACCACCAGGGTCATATTACAGACACTTGCTCCGAACCATTGACACCATCGGGTACGATGCGGAATGGATTTGTGTTTCCAGCGCCTACTTTAAAACGCCCTGGATTGGCACTCGGTTATTGTTGGTTGCCACGTCCAGGGGCGCTGTCCAACAATTCGAGCAACAGCCGACCCCCTGGCACGAGCAAGTTCGAGGGCAAGTGCAAGCAGTTGGGATTGCTGAGGAGAAATCAAGTAGCCAATCCCGAATTTTTAGAGGTGGCTTTCGGGTTGCCGAAGGGGTGGACAGACCCATTGGAATTAAGAGCGGCGACCCAGTTATTAGGCAACGGCGATCTGCACTTGGAAACTGCCTTGACCCCAGACTTGCCACAATTGCCCTCCACCGCGTCCTCTATCTCAGCAGTCTTATTAAGTAACGACAGCGTTGCGGATATTTTAGATATGGTGACAGACAACTCAACCCTAACTGTCAAGCGTGGAGAGCGGGCTATGCCTACAAATCATCATCGCGTCCGCGAACCCGACCCAGAACCATACGACGAATCGAGTTTGACCAAGGCTGAATCGGTTCAGGTAGAAGTGTTGTCAGAACTGGATGAGGATGAGGAGCGCGATCGCCATCGTCTAGAGTTACGTGTAGAAAGGGCATTCTGTGAGGCGGGTAAAGCATTGGCAGAATTACGGGAGCGGCGGTTGTATCGCAGTACCCACAAGACTTTTGAAGCATACTGCCAAGACAGGTTTGGATTTACTCGCCGTCACGTCAACTACCTGATTGCTGGTTCTCAAGTGGTGGAAAATCTACAAATGGGAACCATTGGTTCCCAAATTTTACCTACCAGCGAGCGTCAAGTTAGATCTTTGATCGCTCTAGAGCCGGACGAGCAACGTGAAGTTTGGCAACAAGCAGTAGAAGCATCTAGCGGTAAAGTCCCATCTGGCCGGATTGTCAAAGGAATTGTCGAGCAGCTCAAAGAAAAACCCCTGGCGCTTGCCAAAGGCTACTGCCAAGTGGGTGATGTATTCACCTTAGTAAGGCTGGAAGGTAAAGAAAAGAAATATAACGGTTGTTGGGTGATCGCTACTGAGCCAAGGGACTTTACCATCATTGTTGAAGTACACGACACGACTCTTACCGTGAAGCCAGAAAACTTGAATAAAATTGATTCTCCCGAAGCCCATCGCCAGTTACCACAGATTTTGCAACGGATTAGGAGAGTCAGGGAAGTCCCTGGATTTCGCGATCGCGCTGCATATGCCATGTTGGAGCATATGGGAAAGCAAACTTATCTCACGCCGTTGGAGGAGAAGATTTTGCAAGTAATCGAGCGGGAATATGGGGTTGAGGATGTCGAGCCAGAAGTGGGAAGTTGAAGGGGCGATCGCTATGTTACTTGTCACCGCCAGCAATTCGCATCCACATCGGTAGTTGAGTTTGGCGACCGCCTTCAATGCGTTCGAGGGCAGCTAACATCTCTATGCGAACGTCAAATTCTGTTTCGCCAACAGCTGCTTGACGTAGGAATTCTACCGCAGAGGAATCACCGCTCTCATTGAGAAAACGGGCGGCTCTCCAGCGGACTAGGGGAGAGGAGTCTGTTAACGCTTGACACATGGTAGCGATCGCTCCCGCATCGCCTAAATCGCTCAGGGCATCTCCTGCCGTTCTCCGTACAATTGCCGAACGGTCAGAGACGACTACGCGACACAGAGGATTGACTGCTTGTTTCATGCCGCTGCCACCCAAGATTGCAGCAGCCCAACGGCGAATGGTGCTATGCTCGTCTTCAAGAAGGGCGATCGCGGCAGAGAAAGTTTCAGAATTCACCTCGATTTGCTGGAGTGCTTTGAGTCGATATTTCCAATCGGGATGGCTAAGTTCAGCTAGTAAAGCCTGTTGTGAGGGACGCTCGATGGTAGCGATTTCTCCGCTCTCGATCGCAGCCGCTTCAATCCGAGCCAATTCATTCTCATCAATCAAACTTGCGATCTCTTCAGCAACCATTTGTGCTACCTCATCAGGATTGCCAAACTGAGATTGATAAGGTTGCCAGCGACGCTCGCCTATGTAGTTTGCTTCTGTTGCATTGATGACACGCTGCAAAGCTTGGTTGAATCTATCTGGTAGGGACACCCGTGTTTGCTGTCCATCAGTAGCGGTTGCCTTTACCTGCACGGGAATACCGCGAAAAGCTTGAATAGTAACTTCGACTTGCCCAAAATTTTGACTTTGATTGTTAGATGCTGAGCTTTTTGAACTGGACTGGGAAGAAATTCCTTGAAAAGATGCGAGATTTAAGTCCCCTGCTTGAGATAGATCGATTAAACGAGCAGCTTCGGCTAGAATTGCTTGCCACTCAGCATGACTTTTTCGTGTCAGGGTAATAAAATCATTTACTAAAAAAACTTCCCGAACGCCTTCAATACCAAACAACTGCTGAGCGATTTTAGGCGCACTACTAATGTCTGTAGTATCTGACACCGTTAGCGGTTTAGCACCGAGCGGTTCATCTAGATTAAGTTTAATGCAGTTAGGACTGGGAGTAGTTTCAATAGAACGGAGTTTCATAACGTTGTCTAGTGTCTGTTGGGTATCTTAGCCGATACTCCTATTCTGCAACCGTTAGATATCCCAGTGCCTTTTTCCAAGCATAAAGGTAGCGAAGCTATATCCCAACTCTTGTAGCTGACATAGTACTGGAACACTTGGAAAAACAGACTTATCTCACGCCGTTGGAGGATAAGGTTTTGCGGTTGATCGAGCGGGAATATGGGATTGAGGATGTTGGACGGGAAGTGGAAAGGTGAATTTAGGGGCGATCGATGCCGAACGACGATCTCGACCGATAGCGGACAATACTAACAGGAAAACACTTTGATTGTGACGAAAATATGTGGCTTGTAACCATCACCTGTTCATCTGACGCTTGGAAACGCCTGAGTGCTGACTTTTTAGCTATGGCAGATAAGTACCCAGGCACTTGTACTTCCTCTAAAAGAATGCCGGATGGCAAGCGCTTCATGGAATACAAAATTGAGGATGTCGGGGATGCCGAAGCCTTTCAAGATGATTGCCAAAATCTTGAAGGATTTACCGCTCTGTTTGAGTCACTATGAACTACTCCAAACTAACTAACCGCTGTGCCAGTAGGGTGTAGCGCTGTGTGTCTTTCACCTGCTTAACCGCTAGACCAATTGCCTTGGATGAACCCACATCGCGAGGCACTTTGCTGTTGCTCCGTTTTCTGAGGCGGCAGTGCGGTCAGTTTTGTTCGCTCTAGTCTGTTACCACCGCTAGTAGCTTTCTCCGTTTCTCGACTAGTACAGGAATTCTAGAAATTGGAAACTAAAAAGAATGCGTACAAAAAGATTTAGATCGATCCAAATCGGTTTAGAATGATTTGACAAATACAAATAATCCTACTTGCTACACCACTGCACTATTATTTTCCATGTCTAGAAAACCCATTGACCCTGTAAATCACTTCAGAAATGCTGTTTGGCATATTCAGCGGTTAGGGAGTGAGGATTTAGAACTGAAGCGACTGCTGATAACTGCCTTAAGGCAATCAATTCAAATGGACTCGAATTTTCCGCCTCCAAACGGAAAAAAACCAAATCCCCCTGAAATTGCAAGCCCTAGCGAGATCAAAAATAATGCACCAAAGCTATCCTTTGATACGCTTATAGCTCATAGGGTTATTCTAATAAGACAAGAAGCCTGCGAGTTTCTTCGTCATTGCAAGGTTCCTCGTAGAGATCAAGAGCTGATGGCTTGCATAGCAAATGATAGATATAAAACTCTTTTCAATAGAGATATTTCTAAAAGAAACAAAAAATGCTACGTATATACGTATGCTGAGGCGCTCCATCTAGCTGAGTGGTATTTTACAAATCTAGTAATACCGAGCGATCTCGAATCTATTTTGAATGCAACAACTACAAGCTCTTAAGCCATAGTTAGGTAACAGGGTTTTATATAGCCAGAAAGCTCCCAGCTCTAATTACGGACATATTGCTTTGAATGTGTCCTAGTTTCTATTCGCATACATTCGGGAGAGTGATTGGTTTCGTTTGGTGGAAAGCCTCTGTAAGGTAGGTGGTTCTGTCAATCGGCTGAAACAAGCGGAAGCTTGGTTGTGGCAGGGAAGGGTGAAAGAAGCCAAACGGTGGCGGAATGTCAGCGATTAGGTAAATCGATCGGCGGGTGAAGATCTCTGGTGCACGGTGGAAACTAGAAAATGTGCCTCAGATGTTGACTCACCACTACGCTTATCTTAATTGATTACTGTCTTAATTCCGAATTGCAAAGATGAAATGAGACATACAAAGCTAATCCTCTGACTATACAAATTACTCAAAATTCTACACAACCTAATTCACATGAAAGGGTTACTTTCATAAACAGATTTGATGATTATGAATCGATTTATATCGATCATTAGTGAACTGAATGAAACTAAAAAATATAGGTTTAAAAAAGTTGGTTTTGACATTCAAAAATTGCCGAAAATAGCTTTTTCACACCCTTTTCAATTATTAAAAAAACGGCTAAGATGTAAACATAAACTTAACCACCTACAAAATATTTGGGAATGATGTAGGTGGTCAAAGTTTAAATTTGTTTAGTTGTGCCAGTTCACATCTGACATGACGCTAGCAGTTGTCGCATCAGTTCGCACCTGGTGCGATCGAGTAACTTACGTCCACTTTTAACCAGTATTGAGTGTAACATATGACAGCTTTATTCAGCAACCAAGACACAGACACACTCTCTGAGCAGTACTCGAAGATTGTTGACGAGCTACTGCGACAATCCCACAAAAGTTTTGACCTTGCCCAAACCAGTCTTACGCTAGCACAGATACTAGGTACGCTGAGTGCTTTGGTTTTCCTAGCAGGGGTCTGCATAATGTTTGTGGTGATAACTCACCAGGAGTTATCACCACTGCTGCCGGAGCTATCTCTAGCATTCGCAGCTCACAAATGGTTGTACATGCAAACAAAATGCTCGATAAGGCTAATGCCAGACTCGACCATATCATGAAACAAATCGCGCAATGACCCACTAGCAACGTTATTTCCCAACAGCGATCGCGCAACAAGATAGAGCATCTTCGCTTCTATCGAGCGATCGCTACCCCTTCTTTCTGTCCGCACTAGGGATTTTCAATGTCTGCACGGCGCGGCGCTTGGTTTCCTCGCTCCGGCGGCAGTACCGAGAGGTGGTGTCTGGCGAGGAATGCCCCATCAGCTTTTGCACGGTGACAAGATCGATCCCAGCATCTAATAAGTCACCAGCAAAAGTCCGCCGGAAGTCGTGAGGAGAGAATGGTGCTACTCCCGCTTCCTTGGCGCGTTTCTGCAATAAGAACAGTACCGCTTGTGGTGTGAGCCGCTGCAATACGACTCTTCCAGCTTTATTAACTTGGCATAGCAGGGGACCAGATGTTTTGCCTCTAATATCGATCCACTGTTCCACTACCCCAACTGTGCTTTCGGGTAGATATACAGTCCGGTCTTTCTTTCCTTTGCCCAACCGCACCAGCATAGCCCCAGTGCTGGGAGTAAAGTCCTTCAAATCCAAATTCACTACCTCACGCCGTCTCAGCCCCGACCCGCGCAGGATTACTAACATTGCCGCGTCTCTAAAACCCGCCGGAGTGCGATCGCCAATGCAGACTTCCATCAGGGCGGTAATTTCTTTCTCACTGAGAGCGCGACCCCGCAGCCCCTTAGTTACCTTGATGCTTTTGATGTCTACAGCGCGGGCGTAGTCTACTGGGTCGATCAACTCCAGTCTTAGGGCTTCTTTCAAAGTCCGCCGCATGGCACACAGCATCTTGTTAGCCGTCGCGGGTGAATGCTTCTCCATTAAGGCAGCGCGTAGGGCGGCTGTATGCTTGTAGCGGAGCTTAGACCAGTCCAAGGTAAAGCAATCGCATTCACCATTGGTCAGCAGGGAGGCGATCTTGTCTAGGGCTTGTCGCATTGTCGGGCGCGATCCCAGTGATAAATTTGCTAGATACACTGCTGCGGGGTGTTCGGTCAGGGGAGTCGGTGTTGTTAGGGCAAGTGTTGCTGAGGCGTTAGCGAGCATAACTGATGCGCGAGCGTTACTTATTAGAATAACTGTTCTCGCAAGTTTTATTCTGATAAGTAATTTTGCCATAAAAAGGGGAATGCTTCAGCGATCGCCATTTCTATTTAATTAAGCAACTACTGAATCTTTTCGGCAAAGTATGAGCTACTATCAGCAGAACGGCAGCAGATAGCTGTTAATTGTCGTCTGGTCTTTACATAACTTAAAATTGTGGTAGAGAAAGATAAGCGCGTGTTATGAAGAAGTCGCCAGATTTAGCACCCGAAACTATCGACCGAGTGATTGAGATGGCATGGGAGGATCGCACGCCGTTTGAAGCGATTGAACTTCAGTTTGGGTTATTGGAAAAGGATGTTATCGCGTTGATGCGTCGTCAGATGAAACCATCTAGTTTCCTTATGTGGCGGGAGCGCGTGACTGGACGCAATACCAAGCATACTCAGAAACGGGGTTTCATTGAAGGAAGATTTAAGTCGGATCGCCAAAAGACTTAATGCTCAGTGTGGATGAGTAGCGATAACAACGTTTACGCAGCGCTTACGCACCATAGGGAACAGAAACAAGAAATATTTTCGGCAAAGTCTGAGCTACCGCCCTTCAAGACTGTTTCTTAAAATAGTGAGTATGCCTAGTTTTAGTGATGACACTCTGTTTTAGAGCCAACGGAAATCCTAACTTGGAAGCTATACCTGACTGGCTAGCAGTTGAATACTCCTTTGATGCCACAGAGCTTGGCTTCTATAGCGTGTGGATTGTGCCTTGGATTGCCGAGCCAGCTCTTGCAGTAGGCGCACTGGAGCTAGATGGTAGTGTAGCAGGTTGGAGCGCTTACCTTGAAAGTTTAGGTTTCGATCATGTGGTGCAGGTATCGTGCCACCAGTTTTTTAGCCCTAGAGCCGACCGCGATCGGTAGCTTTATACTGACGTTTCGATGAGTTTGCTTTGAGTGAATCCTTCCTAATCTTTTCGGCAAAGTTTACCAACTCTATCCTTCAGGAGCCAGCCAGTAATTATGTGGAATACCCTGGAGGCGGGGAAACAACAGGAAAGCACCCAGCAGGTAATCGATAACATTTTGATAGACTGCAATCCCAGCAAAAGCTTTGAGTTTTTCCAGTGCTGCTTTAAAAGCCGCGACCGTAGTTCTGTCAATGGCGCGGTAGTCTTCCTCATCTTGGGGGGAGAACTCCACTGTGGTTCCGTTCCAGTTCCATAGCAAGCAACATTGCCGTAGCGTTAAACCTAACGGTTGCAACAGCAGGGCAGCACGGTAATACAGACCAGTCCGGCGTAACATATAAGGATGCACGGGGAAAGGTAGGTTGGCGATCGCTCCGGCTTATTGAATGATGTGGTGTAGCGATCGCTCACTGAGCCGCTGCTGTCGCTCAGAGGCAAATAACCAATCGGTTGTACGTTGTTCGTGAAGCAGAGTGTCGAATGTCAATCTCTGCCTCACACAAAAGTTGCAGATTAACTGGGGCTTGAGTTTGGGGTTGTAGGTAATCGGACTTGGAACGAGTGCAGTCTACACGCTGTATCTTTTCGGCAAAGTTGATGTCGCGCGACTCGCAGCCAACACAACTCGGCTGGTTTTCGGGCGATCGCAGAATAGCAGGATGGGGGAGCGGGTATATTCCAACGCAGCAATCAGGGCATCGACTTCACTCAGGTAGAGAAATTCGCGAAAAGCGGCGCTGGGAGAAGGGGGTTTTGCGTGGGGGTGGAGGAGAGGGCAATTTAAGACAAAGCCCAGAAAGATCGGTGGCTAACCAGATTATAGGGTTAGAAGGGGTGGGAGTGCGAACGCATTTGAAACAGGGAATCCTCAAAGTTATTGAGTGACAGGTGAATCTTGAAGATTGCCCAAGTTAAATAGAAAAGGTACGCTGCTTTGCGAATTGCTATCCATGACTAATACCTTCGGCATTTGTGCGCCGCCAGTTCGCCAT
>NZ_JAOCNC010000002.1:300000-393985 GCF_032860985.1 Chroococcidiopsis sp. SAG 2025 | reverse complement strand
TATTAGTAATAGAAAAAACTAGCGGTGTTCGGATGAACCCTGCCCCCTGTGAACCGGCTTTTGGATGAAAACTTCGAGCGTGGCTTTTTGACCACTCTCGGATTACTTCTAGCCTGTCGTGGGGAATTTTTTCAGCCAAGATGTCTGTAATTAGCTTGGTGAAAAAAAAAAGTAGTTCCTCTGGTTGAATGTCTTGAAAGTCGCCAATTGCACGACGGATAACTTTAAGTGTACCTGTAAAACCCAAGCGCAGAGGAGATATTCCTGCTTGCTGGGCGGCAGTAAACATCAAATAGCGCACGGCATAATGCCCCAACAGCCAGCCGTAAATTTCTTGCACAACTTCACGCGGTTTGAGAGAACGAATTGAGTTTTGCGTCCAAGTAGATGAGTCTTGAGTTCGTCGATAGTATTTTCAACTTCCCAACGCTGATGATATTCGTTTGCTAGCAATAAAGCCGGGAACAAGGCGATATCTAGCTTGCTAGTAATCAGACGATAGGAATGCTTTCCCTGCTCGGTATCAATGGTGTACTCAATTACTCGTACTGCGATCTTAGTTGCGCCTTTTTCTTGGACTTCCCATCAGGATGAATCCAACTTAGATAAGAGCCATCATCCAAAACTTTTTCCACTGAAAATTTGACATTAGCTGGTACTCGTCCCAAGTAATCGCATCGGGTTGCTAATGTTGCTTGCACCATTGCATAGGAATGTAAGCCTATCCCACATTAATAGCATTCCTTCGCTGACAGAACGCAGCAGTTTTTCGCTCTTACCCGTTCGCCGATTCGGTAGGGACACATCAGTGCATCTACGATTAAATGTGTACCCGCTTCAATCAATATCACCACTCGGACTTTAGGAAATGCCGCTCGTGTACCCCGACGAGAAGCTGGATATCCAAAAACTCTAGCATTCGCTTTCGAGTCCGGTACATCTAGCACGGTTCCATCTACTGCCATCACCCTCAGTCCCCCAAAAATGCTCCAGGCGTTTGGTTTGTAGCTTGTGGGCGTGCTACTCGCTCAAATAGCCGACTCATTACCCGGCTTCCTAATCGCTGCCTAGCTTCGCTAATTGAGGCGCTGTTTGGTACTTTCCAGTACTTGCCTAATTTTGTCCACTCTCTGCTTAACCCATTGACCAGATTCTTCAACACGCTTGCCATCGAATCATTTGACCACAGGCTCATGGCAATCACTAAACACACCACTAGACTCGATGGTAGTTTGCGCTTACGTTCTTCTCTTACTTCTGTATTACCAATAGTTTGTTCAATCACTTCAATCGGTATGGCCGTTTCTATTGCTTTGAACACATGACTCGACTCAATTACCGGTGAAATTAACGAGAATTCTTTCAACTGCATTGGCTCCTAGCTATCTCAATCCACACTCTCCTCTTTACTTGATTCTAGCCTTAACCGAGAAGTATTGATTAGCTTATGTATTTGGTCGTCGAAAAGATCGAGTCTTTCTCCAACTTAAAAAGCTACTAGAGCCATTTGGCATCAAGAGATACTGTACAGATGGTTGGGGGGCATACGAACGACATTTACCAGCAGAGTGCCACGAAATAGGTAAGCGCAAAACTCAAAGAATTGAACGAAAGCATCTAAGATTAAGAACAAGAATTAAGCGATTAGCTCGCAAGACTATTTTCTTTTCTAAGACGGAGGAAATGCACGAAGGGGTCATTGGGTTATTCATCAACCGTTACGAGTTTAGTTTGTCAGTTTAACAGCAAAACAACCGATCTAGAACATAACCAAATTATTTACACGTTGCTCAGAGAAATTTGCAGGTATGTTTGTACTGAGTAAAATAGCAGAGGGTAATAGAATTAGTTGTCCGAGCGCATCACAACTGTAGCGTTATCGATGTCTACTCTCCCAGATTCAGCTCAAACTCAAGCTACCCTACAACACGAATTTCTGACGGGCGTTGTGGAACGGCTGACATTCCACTCAGAGGAATCGGGCTACACGGTAGCGCGGCTCAAGACAGCACGATCTCGCGACCTAATTACGATTGTGGGTAGTTTTGCTAACATCCAGGCAGGACAGACGTTACAGCTAACTGGTCTGTGGCGGGAGCATCCCCAGTACGGCGCTCAGTTCCAAGTCACGCATTATAGAGAAACTAAACCCGCTACGATTACTGGCATAGAGAAATATTTAGGTAGCGGGTTGATTAAGGGAGTGGGACCAGTTACAGCAAAACGTATTGTCGCCCACTTTGGCTTAGAAACGCTGGATATCATCGAGAAGCAGATCGAGCGGTTGGTTGAAGTGCCTGGCATCGCCAAAAAGCGCATCAAAATGATTCAAAGCGCCTGGGAAACTCAGAAAGCCATCAAAGAAGTGATGCTTTTCCTCCAGTCGCATGGCGTTTCCACCACTTTTGCTGTCAAGATTTACAAAAAATACGGCGAGCGGTCGATTGAAACAGTCAATAGCAATCCGTACCACCTGGCAACTGATGTCTATGGAATTGGTTTTGTCACGGCTGACGCGATCGCCCGCAACCTGGGGATTGCTCCTGACTCCGAGTACAGATATCGCGCAGGCATCGTTCACGTATTGGGAGAAGCAGCCGAAGATGGACATTGTTTCTTACCACAAGCCGAGCTAATCGAGCAGGTCGTGCAACGGTTGAGTTTGAAACAGCATCAACCAAATCCTCAAGTAGTGGCAGATTTACTGATGCAAATGGGGATGGAAGACCAGTTGGTGATGCAGGGGCATCGAGAACATCAATTCGTCTACTACCAACCATCCTTCTATTACAGCGAACAGAATTTGGCGCAGCGAGTGCATCAGTTGTTGAGCCGTCCAATTGCAGTGAACTTACCGCGAGTACAGGCTTGGATTGAGAAATTTACTACTGCTACTGGTACGCAACTATCTCCAGAGCAGCGACAAGCAGTAGAGATGGCAGCGAGTCAACGTGTGGCGATTTTGACAGGTGGTCCTGGGTGCGGTAAAACTTTCACCACCCGTACTATCGTGGCGTTGTGGAAAGCAATGGGCAAATCCATTGTCCTAGCATCCCCTACTGGTAGGGCTGCCCAGCGTTTATCGGAAGTAGCCCGAATGGAAGCAAAGACCATTCATCGTTTGCTAGAGTTCGACCCAAAGACCATGAAGTTTAAGCGGGATGTAGATTTTCCCATCCAGGCGCAGGCGATTGTCGTAGATGAAGCTTCGATGCTGGACTTATTTCTCGCCCACTCCCTGCTCAAGGCAATCCCGCCCGATGCTCAACTGCTATTAGTAGGCGATATCGACCAACTGCCATCAGTCGGACCTGGGAACGTATTGCGGGATTTAATTGCATCAGAGCAAATACCTGTAGTGAGGCTAACTCAAGTATTTCGCCAAGCAGCAAAAAGTGCGATCGTCAATAATGCTCACCGGATTAATTCGGGGCAGTATCCGCTGCTAGAAGCCGTGTCTCTAACTCCCAACTCGGATTGTTTGTGGTTAGAAGCGCCAGAACCACAGTATGGAGTGCGGGGAATTCAAGAACTAATCGCTGATGTGATTCCACAGTTAGGGTTTGACCCAGCAAAAGACGTGCAAGTGTTGTGTCCCATGACGCGGGGAGAAGTGGGGACAAGGAATCTCAACGCTGTACTACAAGAACTGCTGAACCCACCTAGCTCTAACAAAGCTGAAATCTTCCCAGCCGGAATCAAGCTGCGGGTTGGCGATCGCGTCATGGCGCTAGTCAACGACTACAATCGCTTAGTTTTCAACGGCGACTTGGGAACAATTTCTGCACTCGCTCCCGAGGAGCAGGAGGTAAAAGTACAATTTTCCGGGCGGGAAGTCACTTACGATTATGCCGACCTCAATGAGTTAACCTTGGCATACGCGATCACGATTCACAAAGCGTAAGGTTCCGAAGCCCCAGTAATCATTCTGCCGATGTTTACTCAACATCAAATTATGTTATCGCGCAACTTGTTGTATACCGGTTTAACTCGTGCGAAACGATTAGCAATTTTTGTCAGTCAACCCAAAGCAATCGAGCTTGCCGTGAATCAAGTCAAAGATACACGGCGTTACACTCTACTAGCTGGGAGATTGCAAAAAGTAGCTGAGTCGTTGTGCTGATAATTTTACTTTTAGGCTTACTGCTCGGCTTGAAGAACATCTGGCAAGCTATAAATTATCTGTACACTCTGCGGCAAGAGCGATTGGTCAAGTGCGAACACTAGGGGAGCAATTCGTCCAAAACAGTGCCTGAGTCAATCTCAGATTAGTTGTAATTTCTCATAATTAGGTTGGCTGGCTCCGACTCAAAGTGTAACTGGGGAGCAAAATCCTCACTCTCTGGCGGCGATCCCCAAACAGCAATTTGTCCGTCGCACTGACTGAGAGCCATGCATATATACGTAACAATTGGGCAGTTGACTTTAAGAAATGTTGACGCTTCTCGATCCCCTTGTTAAGAAGGAGCTGTGCGCGCACGACTAGTTAGGCAAATCTCAAATTTCAGGAGGTTATGACATGGATAGTTCAATCGCGCTTCCCATAGCAGTATTAATCCTCGGCTGGCTCTTGGCTGCTGCTATTGGCTCTTGGGCTTACTTTGCCGGAGCACCTGATGAAGACAAATCATTTCGTCTGCCCAGGTTTATCACCAAGCGATAAGCGCTCGGCAAATGCAGCAGGGAGTTTCCCAAGTCTTTGATAGTGATTGGGAAACTTTACTTCACGCACCAGGAGTTACATTCTCATTGTCATCGGGTAAGATGCAACAGCCACTACGATTGTGCTACTCGCTTTGGCGAGCGAACCGCAACACTCAGCCTTATTTGCTGCTGCTGAGTGGTAAAGTAACGCCACAAAGCAGCTAGCTTTCGCGCTTCATCGTGCCATGCGGGATTGAGCTGATAGATGCGTCGCGGTCGTCCGCGCCCTTCGACTTTGTGCCAGCTACCGCTGATTGCTCCCTCCGATTCGAGAAATTTCAACGCTGCATGTAGGATCGTGTCCGAGAGGCGATAGTTGGCATATTCGCTTTCGAGCTGTTGAATTAGCCCAGTACTGTAAGATTCACCCTCCAACAACACCGACAGAATGTAAGCAACTGCTTGCTCCTGACAAAGATAAATCGGTGGGGGATTGGTAAAAAAGTATCGGATATCTTCGAGCTGCATTAATAATTCGCTCCGGTGATGTTGTCAATTTGTTGTTTGTCCCTAAATTGGTAGTCCAAACTCATAGAAATTGATGAATAGACCAATCACTAAATCGTGCATCTCCTCAGATTTGGAAAAACAAATAGTCCTACGCGCAAGTCGCTTGATTCTAGTTCTGAGTCGAAGATGTTTGCGCTCAATCCTTTGAGTCTTCCGTTTACCCACTTCATGCATTTGTGCTGGTAGATGTCTTTGGTAGGCACCCCATGCATCAGTACAGAACTTTTTGATACCAAAGGGTTCAAGTAGCCTTTTGAGTTGAAGAAACACTTCATCCTTACGCCTACCGAATACATACGCTAAGACCTGACCAGTTCGGCGGTCAATTGCATGCCATAAACCATCTGGGATTAGTTTTCTTGCCTACATAACTCCACATTTCATCTAGCTCGGATTCCTCAATCCCAAGTTCTGATTCAACTTCTACTTTTTCAAATATTACCTCGACTTGCTCTGGCTGGAGTTGGCTTAATAGCTTTTGGTTAACGGGTTTGAGGTAAGCGAGTTTTTTTAATTCCCGAATAACTGTTGAGGTGCTGATACGCAAAACCCTGGCAATATCTCTTACTCCACTCCCATTGAGTGTCATCTCCACTATTTGCTGCTTTACTTCTCGGTTCCGTTCAGGGTAAGCAGAGTTCAAGCTAAAAAGTCTGATATGGGCATTCTGGTTCCAGACAACGGAAGCGTTGCTTGCCATTAGTTGATTTTCCATGCCTAACTACTTCACTACTTTGGCAATGGGGACAACGAACCGCCACTAAAACTGTCATACTAAACTAGCCTACTCCTAGATTTTGCTCCTTTACTCTTAGTCTATCCACAAATCGATAACATTACCGTTTCCATAATCGTCAACTCAAATTATTCCTACGCCCTTTCTTCCAGATTTTGGCTCTTTTGGCAACCCTTTATTGAGAATGGTGCAAGATCTCAGATATCCTTGAGCTTCAAGAAACAGCCCGAACAGGGCGTTTAGACTGGCTTTCTGGTATGTGTTAGGCATTAAGCAAAGAAGGCTATAGACTAGCCCTTATTATTCGACGATGGTTTCCATAATCGTCAACTCAAATTATTCCTACGCCCTTTCTTCCAGATTTTGGCTCTTTTGGCAACCCTTTATTGAGAATGGTGCAAGATCTCAGTTAGCTTTTTTCTTCGTGTGGTCGATGGTCTCTATGGCAATCGTTCCTATGCTCGGTTTTATGTGCTAGAAACGATTGCGCGTGTCCCCTACTTTTCCTATCTCTCGGTGTTGCATCTCTATGAAACACTCGGCTGGTGGCGCAAGGCTGATCTATTGAAAGTTCACTTTGCGGAAACCTGGAATGAACTGCATCATTTGCTGATTATGGAATCGTATTACAGTTGTAGATAAATAGAAGAATGAATTCGCTTTTGGTAATGGTAGTAACGAGCAGTAGCTTGATGAGATCTGCGCCAATAAGACCAACGCAAAACGTGTTCAAGACACCAGAATGTGGGAAACAAGAATCGAGATACCCACCGCTTCATCTCCCAGATACTTAGTCGGACAATAAACCTCGTGCCGCTTTGAACGCAGTTAGACTGCCAGTTGTTACTAGAGGTAAAGGGGGTAGAGGAGTGAATAGCAGGCTCACAAGAGTGTCGTAAGACGGTGAAATATTTGAGCAGCCAGGACGAGGGTGATGTGTCGATGCCAACCATGCCAGGAACGAACTTCGTACTCTCCTAAACCTAGCTGGTCTTTAGCAAATTTAAAGCACTCCTCAATCCGCCACCTTTGCCTGGCGATTTGAACCATCGTTTCTAGGGTAGTATCGCTCTTAGCAAATACTTGATAGTAGCTGACGCGAGGATCTTCAGGGTGTTCTAGAGAGCGGCGGAACAATAACCAACGTTGAAAACCATCTGATCTGTCACAATTAACTGGCACTTTCGCCCAGTCATAGTATCTTTCTCCCTTACTGCCAGCTCCACAGCTAAGACGTTGCCACAGCTGGCTGTCCGGCTGAGGTAACAGTTCTTGGGCTTGATAACGTTGCCAGCCAATAACTACAGGCTGCTTCTTGCTGACCGTGAGTATATACGGTTGTTTAGCAGTCTTTTCCAGCCACCACCACAATGAACCATCGTTGCCATAAACCTCATCAGCAACAAACCAGGCGGGACGTATTCCGTCTTTAAAAGCTGATTCCAACATCTGTTGTGCTAGTTGAGGTTTAGTCGCAAATGTGATTGATTTTGGAACTGCTCCCTTCTTACGTTTGCTTTGATCTTCACTCCATGTGCGCGGTAGATACAAACGGCGATCGATCAACGTATGTCCTTTGTCGCTAATGTAGGACATGAACACACCTACCTGGCAATTCTCCAAATGTCCAGTTGTGCCATAATACTGCACCTGTACGCCTACTGACTGCTCTCCTTGCTTCAGAAAACCTGTTTCATCAATTGCCAAAATATCTGTTTCACTCTTCAAATGCTCCACTGCATACTTTCTAATTTCTGCACACACTGCGTCCGCGTTCCACTGCGCCCGTCCTAGTAAATGTTGGAAGCGATAGGGATTGCTATACCCTACCTGTTCTGCCATTTGCCATCCATTCTTCCGCTCAACTGGGCTTAGTAGTGCCTGGATATAGTCATACGCTGCAAGACGTGCTTCAGAACGAGCGAAGTGCTTTCCCAGTTTTTGCTGAAACGCTTTCAATCTACTGCTCCATTGGGAGAGCGCTTCTAATACAACACCTGTTAAAAACACGTTGGATGTATCAAGCATTGCTAAACTGTATTTCCTTACAAATCTAGTTTAGCTTATCTACAACTGTAATATTGTGGATAGTGCATCAGCAAAGTGTGGGATAAACAGCTATATCTCGCGCCTGTCCAAGGTTCTAAGGTTAAATCTGCACGCCCACGCGGCTGTGGTTCCTAAACGAGAATGCACCCAAATCCAATTAAAGTAGCTGATGACCAAACGCAAGGTGATCTTCGTCTGCTCCCAAATCTTGCCAAATTTGTGTTGTCGTCGGTGCCAACGTTCTGTTTGAGTAGCGGATAATACCATTGGTGCGCTCTAACCGTTGCGTTAAAAGTTTGCTGATGTAGTGGTCAACCTCTGTTGGTAAAACTCGCTCATATCCACTCCAGCCATCAGTCCCCCATTCTTTGCAATCAGTCTTGCCCTCAGTACTAGCCACTAACTCAATCGCTAACCGATCGCTATGCTTGCCTACGCGACCACAGAGAATCAGCCCACTCAACTGTGCCAGACTTAAGGCTACCCAACAATCTCCTACGTCTAGCTCTTCTGGTAAGCAGTGATGAGTGTTTTTTTCCACAAACGACCACAACTCATCCGCAGTAATCGCATCTGTATCGACATCTTGTACTGGGCGCGTTGTGAACTAGTTGAGCTTTCTGACTTGTGGCTCTAATCAGACTAACTCCCGTGTTGTAGGACAGCCCGCTCACACGACTAATACCACGTAGGCTGGTGCCCTCACAGTAAGATTGCAACACAATCCGCACTTCCTCTTCACTCACTTGCCGACGATAGTAAATCGTGTCAAAGGTATCGGTAAATGTTTGTTTGCAGCTTGGGCAACGGTAGCGTTGGCTACCCTTACTCGTTTTCCCATGTTTGTAGGTCTTATCATGACTACATAGTGGACAAGGCATTGCTTTTGAGAATAGATGAATTTTCTTCATCTGTATGATATCAATTCCACGCTTTCCTGACGCACTACCGTCTGTTCAAACGCACTACAGGGATTTCACCTCACTAGTACGTGATTCAACAGCGGGTGAAACGGGCAAAACAGATGCTGGCAAAAACCGACTTGGCGATCGCCGATATTGCCCTACAAGTGGGTTTCTCTAGCCCAAGTCATTTAACGCAACAGTTTAAACGCTTAACCAGATTAACACCGAAACAGATTCGCGCTTCACCATAAGAATCTAATAAATCTCCGTAAGAATCTGAAAGAATTTAAGCATTGGAACTGAATACACTTGATACACATAGAACCAGGAGACATCATGAACTATCGTTCACAACCAGGGATAAAAATTTCTTCCCCCGACTCCCAACTTCCATTTTGCAAATAGTATCAGACATAGAGCAACACGCGACTAGAAACCTACTCTGAAACGATGATGGTCGATCGCCAATGACGGCAGGCAGGAATTTCTATCATGATGAATCATGTTATCGATGCCAGTTTGACAACGCAAAGCCTTACCTTCCGACCTGGAGAAACCGCTACTTTTGGGGTGATAGCGATCAACCGCAGCGAACAATTTGCCGCTTTTGAATTGGAAATTTTAGCCGCAGCAGGCGATCGAGAATCTTGGTATCGTCTCTCACCTGAAGTTTCTGCCGCTAAACCACCAGGCGATCGCACCCAGTTTCAAGTAGAAATTTTAGCCTCGCCAATCGCGTATTTTGTTGGCGATATTAATCTGACGGTTAAAGTTTCTTCGCCACAATTGGCAACAGAACGCCGATTAGTGTTACGCCTCACCGTAGAGCCAGGAGAGAAAGCACCACTATTAAGCGTTACTTTACCCCGACAACGGCTGCAAGTTTATCCTCGCAATACAGTTGATATTGCCGTACAGGTGCAAAACTTAGGCTTGCGCTCAGCTGAAGTTGTTTTGAACTTGAAGGATATAGACCTCTCATGGGCGCTCGGCACTGCTGAACGACGCTTGCAGCTAGAAGCAGGTCAGCAAGCAGAGATTTCCTTTCAATGCCGTCCACCTGGGGTTAGTCAAACCGCCAGTCAGGACTATCCATTTACAGTCGTTGCCAGAGATCGAGCAGGAGCGACAGTAAGTACCGCAGGTATTTTAGAAGTCTTACCAGTAGGATTTGTGCAATTTGAGGTGCAGCCCTCACAGCAACGGCTACCAGCACAGAGCAGCCAACTGAAACACTGGCTATCTAATATTGCTATATTTCAATTACAGTTTAAAAATGCCAGCAACCTCTTGCAACAGGTCGCGATCGAATTGCGGGGAAAAGATTGTCAATCCTGTCAGTTCCAAGTCGATCCTGAAAATGCAGATCTACCATTGGCAACAGAGACATCGGTAAGGTTGAGCGTAAAAGTCAAACGCCCTTGGATTGGTCGGGTTAAACGCTTACAGATTGAAGCTAAAGCCTGGTTATCTAATCAGATATTGGGCAGCACAGATCCGGCAACTCAATTATTGACGCTAAAAGTGTTACCGATTGTGCCAATGTGGTTGCTTCTCATCTTGCTAGCTTTATTGTCGGCTTTGTTAGCTATTATCTTACAACCCGCACCAATTTCTCATCTTGCTACAGTTAATGCCGTCCGCTTTAGCGGTACGAGCGGTCGTTTTCCCCTGGTTTTGAGTGGTGCTGATGATTGTACGATTCGCAGTTGGATGATCGCCCCAAGTTGGCTATTTGTCAAACCAGAAACGCTGCGTCCCCAAGGTGCATTGGCTGAGGGTTCCTTAAATGCGGTTTGTAGTAATCGCAAACCCGAATCTCCCCAGGGATTACTAGCAGTACTGGGACAAGCTGTGAGAGCGCTGGAATTGATCCCAGTGAATAATAACCAGGTTTTTGCTGGCTTAGAAAATGGTGAGATTCAGGCATGGGACGTGAATACGGGACGCAAGCAATTTAGCCTGAAAGATGGCAAAGATAAAACAGGCGATCGCGTCCTCTCATTGGCATTCACCCGAAATTCTCGCTATTTGTACAGCGGTTATGGTAGCGGTACTGTGCGAAAGTGGCTGATTCCTCCTCTCGGTCAATCTAGCTCTAATCCGCAACGGTTTATTCTCCCTGATCGCTTTCAGTTTCAAGTCTGGGCGATCGCCTTAAGTCCAGATGAAAAGATACTTGTCAGTACGGGACAATTCAAACGCTTGCTGCGCTGGGATCTCAGTCAACCAGGAAATCCTCGCCCCACTCAAATCTTGCTTTCATCTCAGTTTGGGAATCAAGGTGAAAATGACTTTTTCTGGAGTATTGCCTTTGCCCCAAAATCTCACTTGCTAGCGACGGCTGATTCGGATGGTTACATCACTCTCTGGAACTTGCAAAAATGCCAAATAATGAAATCCAATTATCTGAAAGATTCTAGCTCGCAACTGCCACAGACCAAATGTGAAATTAGCGATCGCTGGCAAGCATCTCCAGCAGATGTAAGAAGTATTCGCTTCACCCCAGACGGTCGGCAGCTTGTCAGTGCTGGAGATGACGGACAGATCGTTGCCTGGGCGATCGCCGAAAACAAAAAGCACGATCCGACTCAAAAGCAGATTGTCGCTACCCTCTCTCGGAGAATCGCGTCTATCGATCTGGTGGCAGACGAGCAGAGAACGTTAATTGCCAGTGGTGGAGAAGATTTTCAAGTCAGGCTGCACTTGCTCAAATAGGAGTTGCCCGATATGTTTGCTACTCAAACTCCCTTAAAAGTCATTCTCAATCCGGTTGACGCTCAAGCAGGGTTTCCTGGAGAAACATTAGAACTTCACGTTATTGTGATTAACCAAGGCAATCGCGGTGCGGCGATCGATATTTTTTTGGATCGAGTTTCTCAAACCCTCAGCCAGTGGTGTCCTAATACACAGACACGCCTCGCGCTCGACCCGCAGCAAAGTGGCGAAGTGACGTTTCAGTTTCAAATTCCCTTTGAAGCACTTCCAGGAACGTATGACTATACCTTGGTAGTAGATTCCCCAGAACACTATGCTGAAGATACTCCGATTCAGTACCCGCGTCAGCTCCAAGTTTTAGTTAAAGAGCGAACAGTCACTCGATTCCACGACCCTACCTTTACTCTTACGCCTACCACCAATCCCGATCGCCCATTACAAGTGCAGCCAGGGCGATCGCTACAGCTACTCGTTACAGTCAAAAATCGTTCCGATCGCGTCGATCGATATTATTTAAATTGTTTTGACGCAGACGAAGACTGGTTTACTATCAAGTATGCGCCACCTGAATTTCAGGGGTCTGGGCTGGTAGTAGCAGCAGATGGACTAGAGTTAAACCCAGACCAGCAAGGACAAATTATCTTCGATCTCCATTTGCCAGAAGACACGCCAGCGGGACATTACTCCCCAACATTACAGCTGAAATCAACCAATGATGCGGATCTGGTTTTACTCGATTTGGTGTATTTGGAAGTACCAGCCGTATACTCGCTGGGCGTAGAGCTAGAAACAATTTTGGGCAGAGTCAGCCACAAGTCGGGACAGTATCAACTGCAACTGACAAACCAGGGAAACTTATTGCGGGAGTTAAAGATTAGTGCTAAAAGTCAGGATGAGGATGAATTTTGCAGATATATCTGCAAACCCTCACCCGTGCAACTGCCGATCGGTATGCGGGCGAATATTAATATTACCGTTACACCGATTCGCTGGTGGCAACGACCCCTATTTGGATCTGGGTTACAGCTTCCATTTCAAATAGAACTTCAAGACTTACAGGGATTACCCGTACCAGAAAAGCTACCGCAAGGGATACTCTTATGGAAAAGTAGACCTTGGTGGCAATTTTTGTTGATTCTCTTAGGATGTTTAAGCTTAGTTTCTGGGTTGGGATTTGCAATTTGGCTCTTATTTTTCCAGCCCGTCTCTCCACCAGAATTAACCGAGTTTAGCACGGATAGTCCTACTTATACTGAAGGAGGGAGAGTGCGCCTAAACTGGAAGATTCTGAATGCCGATCGCCTAGCACAACTTACGTTGGTAATAACTAAGGATGGAGTTGCCAATCCAGCACAACGCTTTAATTTAGATGGACAACTACCCCAAAATTTGAGCCAATTTTGCCAATTTGAAAACCGCATTTTGGATTGTCGTAACTTCACTACAGAAGCACGGGTAGCAGGAAATTATAACTTTACCCTGCAACTTTTACCACAGAATTCTAATACAACGATCGACAAACAGATGGATGTCGAGATTAAGTCAAAACCATTACCACAAGTTGTCAGCTTTTCATCTAAAAAAGCTCAATATCAGCAAGGCGAGCGCGTATTGTTGAGTTGGAGAGTGAGAAACTTTAGTCAAATGACGCAGTTATTAGCGATCGGTAAGAGTGACAACGGTGTGGAAATTGCTCCCACAAGTTTCAACTTTAATACCAAGATTCCTCAAAATTTGCGCCAAAATTGTCCACCGCTACTCAATGATGAATTAATCTGCAACGATGTCCCTGTTAAACTTCCTGCGACACCAGGCGGATATACACTTCAACTACAACCTAAATCCAATAATCGGCAGCAACCTCAACTTTCAGAAACGATTAAAGTTCAAATCTTAGCTGTAGCACCGAAAATTATTTCTTTTACCCTCAATGGCAAAACTCCGCAAAAGTCTCCTACTGTATTTTTGAAAGAGGGACAAAATATTACTTTGAAGTGGCAAATTCAGGGCGACGATCTCAATGTATCATTAGATCCTTTTGGTAATGTTACAGCTAGCGGTTCTACTACGCTGAAAGCCACAACAAATTTATCCCAAATAGTTCTCACCGCCACTAACGATCGGCAACAATCTGTTAAACAAGCATTCCTTGTACAGGTTCAGCCCACACCTCCAACTCCCACACCCTCACCAACTTTCGCTCCTACTTTTCCTTTACCACAACCTGGAACCCTAGACTTAAAAGCGCCTAAATAATAGTGAAGACTTTAATAATTTGGCTCTAGTTATTTTTTGCTTATTTGACATCTCACATCAGATTGCATCTGTAGCATAATTATGGCAGACAAAATACTCAATCTAAATCGCAGCCTCAAGCTAATTTCAGGCTCAAATCCACTAGTTTTAGAGCGTAATTCTAGCACTAATAGCTCTAAAAAACTGTGCCATTTTCTCCAATTTCAATTAGAACAACTAATAACTCAATCTGCGATTGCTTGGGCGCAAATCATTTATATCGATCCCCTTTCTGGAGCGCGGCGACAAGTGGTAGCGGCAGAAACTCCCCTACCTTTTTCGCTAGATCTATTATCTGAGTTACGTTCGGAAACCTGGCTGGTGGAATTTCCTCCAGCTTTTTCACTACTTCAAATCGTTGGCGATCGCCTAGAAAATACCGTTGTGTATTTTTGTCCGTATGGTTATCAACAACAGCAATGTCAGTATCTTTTGATTGTAGCTAAAGACATTCTCTCTCTCAGTTGGCAGCAATATATCCAACAAACAGCGGTGCTAGTCAGCGAATATTTAGAACGTCATGTAGAATCTTTACAACAACAGCATCAAATTCAAATTTTAGAACAAATTATTCAGCGGGTAGGACACCAATTACGCCAACCACTCAGTTTAATTGGATTGTATGCAGAAACTCTCTATTGCAGTTTAACACAAGGCTCTTTGCAGGATCGGGCAGCTATTATTCGCGAAACAACTCAAGATTTAGACAGAAATTTAACCGAACTGATTTACTGTAGCGATTCTGAAACATTGCGATTCACTCTACAAGATTTACAGAGTTTAGTTGTTGAAAGCCTTCAAGGTTTTCAGGCTTGGATTGCAGAAAAACAACTACAAGTTCGCTATCCCGATATGTCAGTTGTCTTAAGTCTCGATCGCTTACAAATGAAACAAGTTTTCGATAACTTACTTAGTAACGCCATCCACTTTAGTCCAGTTGGTAGCACGATCGCGATCGATTGGCAAGTATTTCATAGCGAAGTGCTAATCTCGATTGCCGATCAAGGAACGGGACTATCACCAGCCGATTTGCAGTATTTATTTACCCCATTTTATTCTCGCCGTCCTGGTGGCACTGGTTTAGGGTTAGCGATCGCCCAAAAAGTAGTACTGGCTCACCAAGGAAACCTCTGGGCAAAAAATTTGCCTGTCAAAGGAGCAGAATTTTCATTGATTCTCCTGCGTTCTCTCACATCAACTTAACTATTGGAGGTAGTTTTATGTTGACTCGATCGGGACAAACAAAAACGTTATCAATTTTGCTAGTTGAAGACGATCAACGCTTTCGGTCTGGGCTACGAACGCTACTCGATCTTTATCAAGCCGAACAAGGTGGAGGTTGTACCGTAGTTGGAGAAGCCAGCAGCGTAGAAACAGCTATATCTTTAACAGCACAGCGACATCCCGACCTGATGCTACTCGATATGGAACTAGAATATGGTGATGGAATAGCAGTACTGCGGCAGTTGCAAGAAAGGCAGGAGCAAGTTAAGCCCCTGGTGCTGTCAGCCCATCAAGAGGATTACTGGATTTATCGCGCCATGCAAGCTGGAGCAATGGGTTACGTGTTCAAGTCTCAGTTAACCCAGCAGCTATGGGATGCCATTGTCACTGTGTTACGCGGTGAAGTATACCTACCTGCTGCGGTAGCTACACGTTTTTTCCGGCAGTTTCAAGCTTCCCATGTTACTTCCACGACTCCAGTCGAAACCTGTCAACTGTCGAATCGAGAAGTAGAAGTCTTGCTGTGGTTGGTGCGAGGAGCATCTAACGAAGCGATCGCCAAACAACTATATATTTCTATTGCCACAGTGAAAGCGCACCTAACCAGCATTTTTGAGAAATTACAAGTTACCAGCCGCACCCAAGCGATCGTGACGGCGATGAAGCTGGGACTGGTACAACCATAGATAATTTACACGCAATTTAATTTCTGACATTTGATTCCTCTATGCCTACTACCGATCCTTATGCTCGAAGCTATCGCTGTTGGCAAAACGCACCCTTAAGTTGCGATCGCCCCTTGAAAACAGCCGAGGAAGTGCCGAACGCCAAATTTTGTTTGGAATGCGGTTTTCCTGCCACTTTACCAAAACAGGCAGAAATTCGCGGCAGTCGAGACATTTATCGCATTACAGAGTTTGTGCGATCGCAGGGAATGGGACGCTTGTACAAGGGCGTTCAAATCAGTGATGGTAAGCCAGTGGTTATTAAAGAATACCTGTTGCCGAGCCGTTATTTTAACGCCGAGGAAGCTCAGCAGCGAAAAGACAAGTTTACACAGATTGCAGGGATAAGTTCGGTCAATAATCAATCGCCAGATTTCCGCTTGCTTATGCCTTGGGAAGCTATTGCCGACCGACAAGGCGATCGCTGTTACCTAATTACTTTGGGTAACATAGCTGCTGCTCCGAATTTAAGTCAAGTATTGCAACAAAACGGGGCAATGTCGCCGGAGCGAGTGCGTGACTTGCTGACTCAAGTTCTGCAAACCCTACAATTTCTGCACGCTCAGAAATTCCGCTTACCGTCTGGGCAAGTGCGAGGGGGAATGGCTCACGGTAATCTCTGCTTGGAGAGTTTAATCGCGACCGAAAATTCCTACATCTACACCTGCGACCTTGCCGCTTGGGAAAGGCTTTTTGACCCTCCGCCTAATACATTTTCGATCCCAGAACCAGCGCAAGATCTCGTAGCTTTAGGTTATGTTGCTTTCTATCTGGGGTTGGGACGCGCTCAGGAACCAACATCGGAGCGATCGCCCGATCCGCGCAACGTACAGCTTTGGTCTAAAACCGATTCAGCCTTAAGAGAATTCCTTTACCACTTGTTAGGACTAGAAACTCCTTTTCCCAGTGCAGAAGCAGCACGTCAGGCGTTGTTACAACTTCCAAGTACCAAGATGGCAACGACAGCAGCCCCGCGCACCTTTGAAAGTAAAATCGGAAGGCGACAGTTGCTCTGGCTGGTAGGATTGCCGTTGCTTTTACTAGGGGGACTTTTATGGCTAGTGCGATCGCAGTTCAATCGGGAAGAAGCGGTTGATTTTACTGAATTTCAGCGTTTGGTTCCTAGCTTTAACGATCTCAATACGATCGTGGCTGGTAGATATCCTTATACAGCAGAACGAGATAGTACTTGGACGACTGTTGTAGGTAAAAGACCTTTGAGCAATCGCCCCCTCAACGATATCTTGACTCTTCCTCGCATGGATATTGCTGCCGAGTTTAATTATATAAAACCCAAATTTCCAGGTTCTCCGTTGAAAGCAGTGACCGAGCAGAACAATCAAGCAAACTTTGCGATTACGAGTTTAATAGACAAATTACCCACCTCGCTCAACAGCGAACAGATTGGCTACGATGGTTTACTCGTATTTGTACCTGCTTACAAAGCTCAAAATCTTCCCGCCGCTTTACAGGGAAAAATTAGTCTTGACGATTTGCGAAAAATTTTTACAGGTCAGGTGAAGAATTGGCAAGACCTTAACCCCAATCTTCCCAATCTCACCACTAAACCCTATAGACCGCTAGAACCAGAAGCTTTACAAATATTTGAAAAAATAGTTTTAAATAACGATCCAGAAGCGATCGCTAAGTTTAGACAGATAAAACAACGCTCGACCTTTCAGACTTTAAGAGCAATTGATTTCGCCGAGCAGCAAGGGCAGCAATTAGAGGCTGGTACAATTAGTTTTGGTACGCTTGTGCAAACGTGGGATCAATGTAAGGTGTTTCCTTTAGATTTAGTCCAAGGAAACGCGAAACCCGTGCAGGCTTTACTACGAGAGACAACTGACAACAAGCTCGTACCGATTACTCCGGCTGATAACTTATGTCAGGAAAAAAAACCTTTTCCCAATGTCGAAGCATATCGCCAACGCACTTATCCCTTGGGTTTTCCCTTAGCGATTGTTTATCCTAACGATAACAGCCTGACTGGGTTTAAATCTGCTCCAATGTTTGCCGATTTGCTCAAGACTCGTGACGGGCAGTTTCTCTTACAGCAAACCGGACTCGTGCCACTCCAATCTATCCCTAGAAACTATCAGCCTTCTATGTCCTTTCTCTAACTACCCGATCTATGGCGAATCGTTGCCCCGAACCCAGCTGCGTCTTTTTTAATCGGATCTTGCCCAACAATGCCAAGGTCTGTCCCATGTGCGGTACTCCTTTAGGGACAGTGGGTGAATCTCCGGCTGCTTCAATATCTGCGACTCAACCATCCACTGCTCGACCTCAGCCACCGCCACCCGCCAAAGCGAATTCTCTCCGTCCTCAACTAAAGTTAAGTCATCCTAGCGGCAAAGATTTTTATTTATCTGGAGAAGCAGGGATCGTCGGTCGTCGCGATCGCTCTAGCGATAAGGCTCCAGAAATCGATTTAAGCGGAATTCCTGATGAAGGGGTAATTTCTCGTTCTCATGCCCGCCTCTTTTGGGATAAATCGCAACACGCCTATACGATCGTCGATAGTAGTCGTAATGGTAGCTATCTTAATGGCAATCTACTCACCCCTGGCTCATCCTATCGCCTCAATCATGGAGACGAATTGCAACTCGGTCAAAATCAGCTAGTGCGTCTCAAAATCTCATTAGTGCAACCGGAGTGACGCTCTTGCTAAGCAATCCGCTCAAAACGCTGGAGTGATACAACAATGAGTTCTCCCTCACAGAACAATCCTTGGATCGATCGCCTAGTTGGTGAGGGCGATCGCTACCGCATATCAAAATGCCTCAGTGTAGGTGGTATGGGAGAAGTCTACCTGGCAATAGACACCAAGTTGAACAAACCAGTGGCGCTGAAACTGCTGAAGGAATCGCTAGCAAAATCGACAGAGATGTATCAGCGATTTCAGCGCGAGGTCGAGCTGTGTAGGGCTCTCAACAGCGAACATATCGTCAAAATTTTAGATTTTGGCACTACTCCAGAAGACTTTCCTTTCTACGTGATGGAATATCTAGAAGGAGAAAGTCTAGGACGATTGCTTCAGCGACAAAAGCGATTGAATGTCAAGCGCACGGCAGAGATTATGAGACAGGTTTGTGCGGGTTTGCAACTGGCTCACGCTGGAGTTGTGCTAAAGGGCGAGCGGGTAAAGATCGTACATCGGGATCTCAAGCCAGACAATATCTTTTTAGTCCCAACAGCACTGGGAGGGTTGGTCAAGATTCTTGACTTTGGTATTGCTAAAAAAATTCGCGAGACTTTGAGCCAGAGTAAGTATACGGTTTTTACAGATATATTTCTCGGAACTTTTCGTTACGCCGCTCCAGAGCAAATAGTCATCTCGCAAGAAATTGACGGACGGGCTGACATCTATAGTTGGGGAATCATTTTTTACAGGATGCTCAGCGGCACCGATCCTTTTGGGCTTGGCTCTGAAACCCAGCAGATCGGTGAAGCTACTTGGGCAAAAGCACATACTTCTCGATCGCCACAGCCATTGCGATCGCAGCCTGGAGGCGAACAGATCTCCCCACAGCTAGAGGCTTTAGTGCTGAAGTGTTTGCAGAAATCTCCTGAAGATCGTTTTGCGACGATCGCAGACTTGAAGCAAGCTTTGTCAGCGGCGATCGCTTCTAGTCCCTCCGTCACCTCAACTAGTTCTAGCACTACAATCGTTCAATCGCCATCACCAGCAATATCAGATAGCCCAACTGTGCCTCGGCAAGCGATCCCCTTAGCAAAACCAGAGGTAGATGATTCTAATACCATTGCTCAGATTGCTGCCGAATCTGCATCAACACCACAAATATCGGACTCTAGCGATCGGGATTCGGATCGAACGATATATCAAAGTGATGCTTTAACTGCACCCAGTTCCCCAGATAGCACCATATATCAAGGCGATGCCTCACCAGAACAAAACCGATCGCATGAGACAATTTACCAAGGCGATGCTTCATCAAGACAAAACCAATCAAATGAGACAATCTACCAAGGCGATACTTCACCAGAACAAAACCAACCAAATCAAAATCAGACGCTCTACCAAGGTGTAGCTTCACCAGGACAAAATCAACCCGATCGCACCATATATCAAAGCGTTAACTCACCAAGACAAAATCAACCCGATCGCACCATATATCAAGGCGTTAACTCATCGAGACAAAATGATGTAAATCGGACGATTTACCAAAGGCAACCCCTCTTGCTACGCTTTTGGAGAATTTCTCAGCAAATACGCAGAGCCACTCTACGCACTACATTCAGCCTATATCGCATCATTAGACGCTTAATTCGCAAGATAGAAGCCTGGATTCGCAGCTCGCGATCGCGCTCCTAAAAGAAAATGTCGTAGCAGTCAAATTAGAGAAGTATTAGTTCGACTTTTGGCTAGTTTCAAGTGCAGTGCCTAAATCGTAGCATAAATATAGATATCTCTTTTTATAGTTGAAATGCAGGTAAATCCTTCTGTTTTTTCTTCTGGAAGCATGACTTCTCCAGCAACTTACGTGCCAGTGACTACTAGATTCGATAGTGACATTTTGTTAGCAGCAGAAACATATCTTAGAAATCCAATCCTTGCAAATAAGCTAACAGAGCGAGTTTACGATCTGTTACTAACAGATCTACAATCTCAGCAAGAAAGACTGAATAATTATCGTAGAACAAGGATATAGGATGCCTAAGACAACTTTCAGCAGCCATGTTAACAACTACATTACTACCAATCATTTTTATATAGAAATAGGTAGTAGTATTGTTGCTTGTTTTTCTGAGTGTTCGGAGCTTGGCGTTCAAATTCAAAAAGATGTTTACTTTGAGGGAGGAGTCAACGATCAGCAAAGAATTACTCTCGGTCATGCAGAATTTACAGACGTTACTCTCAAACGTGGAATTACAAACGATCCAACTTTTACTCAATGGCTAGGCGAAGTATTCGAGCAAAAAAATAAACGGCGTAATGTTAATATTCTTGTATTTAACCAAGCAGGTGAGTTAATGAAAAGTTGGACTCTCATTGGTAGTATTCCTGTAGCTTGGAAAACTTCTACATTACAAGCAGATGGGGATTCTGTAGCGATCGAAGAATTAACATTAGCGATCGAAGGCTTGAAAGTTGGTAAAAGTTCAGCAGGAGGTGAGTCCGCTTCACGCGATGCCTCTGGCTTTTTTGCATCTAGCAGTTGGAAATAATCGAAATGAATTAAAATGTCACTTCAGCAACAGAATTCATCATCCACCAATCTAAAAAAAGATATAAAAGGACATGAATCTATTTCTTCATTTGGAATTGAACCTCCCTTCTTGGGGGCAAATAATCTTTTGATATCTCTTCAGTCCTTAGTCAAACTATCTAGCCTCTTATTAACTCCACGCCGACAGCAAAGTGACAATTTGTTCAAATTTCAACCCTTAATTGATTTTTCACGAATATCGTCTAAGTTGGTGCAAAAAGCGCTGGAGTGGAGTAGCGAACTCGATCCTTCAAAACTATTAATCTCTGAAATTTTGCAAGGAAACAAGAGTCATGAAGCCGTTAATGAAAACAGTGTTACATATCAAAATTTATCATCTCCTAAAATTCGCGTAGTTGACGAAATAGTAAGCGATCGCTCTGTAGCAAATATAGAAATCCAAACATCACCTCAAAAACAAAGAAAGAAAAAAACTAAAAAAGCTACTCAGTCTAAATCCAGAACAAAAGTCACACCTAAAAAAATAAACGAGCGACCAACGATAGCGCCTATTATCGAGCAAGTTCCTACTATCGACTCAAGCCCTCAACTGCAACATCAACTGCAAGCAAACATAGATTTTCCCCTGGTACAGAAAGAGGCAACAGTAGAGATAAATGGGCAACAAGACAAGCAAAATAGCGACTTGGATGCAGAGTTCTCCCTTCAATTGAGTGACACCAACAAAGGAGACGAGGGTGAGAAAGATAATATAGAATCCGAAATTACAGATGCGACACCTGCCAATCTAGGTATAATTTTAGAGCCTGACACGACAACTTCTAGCCAACTAGTGACGATAGGTGAAATTAGCGATCGCGAACTAACAGTACCATCAGGTACTCCCACTCCTGGCAACGTCGAACAGAACCTAGAGGCACAGCCACTTGTCGTTAGCGATCGAATCCCATCTTCTCCAGCGAACGATTCTTTTTTTTCCTTAGAAAATATTTCACAATCCGCCTCACTCACACCAGCTTCCCGTGCAGAGAATACCTCAGCTCAACCCGTACCCCCAGCAGTGCCTACGCTGCCAAATAGTGGCTCAGAAATTACGCCAGTTCCAACCAAGGCAACAATCGCATCAGGGCAAATCCCAGAACTACAACACTTAGAGCCAACCGTACCTAACTCTACTTCTGTAGCTCAAAAAGTAATACATCCTGGTATAACTCAGCAAAGTGTAGATGTAGAGCCGCTTGTCGTTACAGATCGCAACTTCACGACTCCAGAAGACATCCCAGCTAGCCAGATCGTTCAACCTAATAGCTTACAACCATCTGGAGAAACAGGCAGTCTGGCATCACCAACACCTATTCATTCCGAGCCGATATCTACTGTAGTTCCAAATACACCACCAACAGAGCCTACGACGATCTCATCTCTGGAAGCAGAAGTTCCCATACCTCAAATCAAAGAATCGGGCGATCGCCCCTACTCTAGCTCAGAGAATACACCACACTTCCAGCGAGTGACGCTAGAAAATGCACAAGAGCTGCAACAACCAGACGCACAAAAGATTTCCCCTGCATTGGACAATATTGGGACAGCGAATCTAACCACAGAGCAGCTTCCCCATAATTCCTCCAAGATTCCCCTCCAGTCTGCCTTAAATAAGGAAAGAACGGAGGTGACTACGCCGTTAAAAGCAGAGAGTTTAGGAAAATTACCTGCGTTACAAGTAGGGCAAGATGATATTAGCGATCGAGAGCTAACACTCGATCCTGCTCGTTCTACTCAAGAAGTTTCAAATCCTGATCCTGAGACGAGCCTAGAGGCGGAGCCACATGTCGTCAATCGCCAATTTTCTACTCCAGAAAATCTTCCCAGCGAAATTTCATCCAATCGGGTGCAGAAAGAGCCACAGAAAGAGCTAGAGCAGCAGACTGAATTTGAGACTGCTGAATTATTTCTGTCGGAAGTACCGGAAAATAAGAGTCATGAAGCGACCGATCGAAATAGCGTTAGCTCTGAAGATTTATTCTCTCATCCAATTGATGCCTTGGACGAGCCTGTACAACTGCGCGATTTAGTTAATCCAACCAGTCAAACACCAAATTCAAAAAACAAAACAAGAGAAAATACGAAAAAAGCGACTCAATTCAAATCGACAACCAGAAACACAACTGCTCATAAAACCGTATCAAATCTGACACAGCAAGTCCCGATTATCGATTCAACCGCTCAAGCACGCAGTCAACAGCCAGCTAACAGAGATTTTTCACCTGCACAGCCAGAGGATTTGCTTGAGGCAACGACAGAAGTAAGCAGGCAGCAAGACAATCTTCAGAGCGATTTAGATTTAGCATCTGCGGTTGAGCCAAGTGACATCAACAAAGGAGACGAAGCAGAAAAAGACGCTCTAAAATCTCAGATAGCATATACTATACCTGCTAGCCCAGACAGAATTTTAGAATCCGAGCCAACAACCTCTGTCCAACTAGCGCCGACAGGCAAAATTAGCCATCGAGAGCTAACAGTAATTGATAATACTCCTACTTCTGGAAATGTCGTGATTCCTGACAATGTTGAGCTGAGCGTAGAGGTAGAAAATAACTCTCCTGGTACGATCGAGCAGAGCGTCGATCCTGTTGAAACTCTGCAATCTCCTACAGACATTCCCTCAGCAGGCGATCGCGATTTATCAACAACTCGCCCAGCAGCGCCAGCTACTAGCTTTGAAAATCCCACCTCTGAACCAGACATTTCAGCTCAAAGCAAAGGCAGATTTCCCTTTGAGCAGCTTCCACCTCAAGGCTTGGCAGTAGGGGGACAAGTGCCAACTACTACTAATCTCTGTCGTAAGCCGATAGCACCGTCAGATACCGTACCTGCTATGCTGACTCCTGGAGAATTTGTAGTTAATGCTACAGATGCTCAGAAACATTTCGATTTATTACACCACATTAATCAGGGAGGCTCGGTAGAAAACTTACCTGAGATTTCGACTTTAGTCGAATCTTCAGATACTCCTGTCAATCCCACTTTGACACCAAAGCGTTTGGTGCAGCGCCAAATTCATGCTTCCTTACCTGGCGTTGTCAAAACTTTAGTTTCCCCAATACAGTTAGCGGCTGAAGCACAGCCTGCTTCTCCCCTCAATCCGCTACAATCCGATCTCTGGGAAACTCCAAAAAATTCACCTCATTTACCCAAAACTCACTACACTGCAACTGAGTTAATTTTTCGCAAACCCAATAATCCTAACCCTTCTGCTCCTACCACTTCAATTCCCGATCGGTGGTCTAGCGTTGAAGATTTACTATTGAGCAATGTTGCAACTGACAACAGCTATGCATCGACTTCTAATAAATTGCAGCATCAAAATTCAGCTACAGTATCTACTCCAGAAACTTCTCATCAGATGATAGTCAACTCGTTTGTGCAACCCAAAGGGTTTGATAAGGGGGGAGTGAGTGCTAATACATTTATCCCAGCAGAAGTTGTCACCCACACAATAGACAAGCCTACTGCATCTGCGACAAAAACTAACCCTAACGTTCTGGAAATGCTAGCACGGGAAATTTATCAACGTCTGCGTCAACGACTGGAACTCGAACGAGAAAGACATGGCTTTTACTCTAGACGTTTACCTTGGTAGTTCTCGATCTAACTTTGGAGAAAGACAACAATGCCACTTGAGAAAGCGAAACTTATAGTTCATAGTTCTCCCTTCAATCCTGAGGCTAGAGATATTGAGTTCATGTTCAATCCCACAGAAATTAGCTTTACACGAAGGGCAAACTGGGAAGACGAGCCTGGCAATCGTGGATCGTCCCTTTTGCCTAAAGTCAATTTTTCTGGGGTTGAACCTTATCAACTGACGCTGAGCAATCTTTTGTTTGATACATATGAAACGAAGACATCAGTAATGCAAAAGTACATCGACAATATCAAACAAAGTGTGAGTGCGCGGGCAACAGCTCCCTCGCGCCCACCTGTTTACATTTTTGTTTGGAAAAATAAATATTTTCATTGTGTCATAGAAAGCTTAACTTATAAGCTCACGATGTTTCTGACAGACGGCACACCTGTACGAGCGTTAGTAGACATCACTTTGCGAGAAGTCGATCCAGAAAATCTTCCTGGTGGTAAAGCAACTCCACCCAACACTCCAAAAACAGCAGATCCAAAACACCCCGCAGGCAAAGCAACTCCATCTAACGCTCAAAATGCAGCTTCAAAGCAATCGACTGGTAAACCAACTGCATCAGCTAACAATAGCCAAAGCCTTTATCTATCTGAACCAATTCTGAAACTAGGAGGCGCGATCGCTCCACCTGAGTTGATAAAAGACGTGCTGGAAATTTGTGTAGAGGAGAGTTTGCATTTGCCAGCAATGTTTACGCTGGTTATCCATAATACTTACCTATCAGCTACCGATCGCAGCGAGGCTTGGCGACACGAGCGCTATTTTAAAATAGGCGATCGCATATCAATTGGTTTTGCTGCTAGTACCACCGAAGACCGAGAATTTAAACAAGAAGTAAAAGTACCGAGCTTAATTGAAGCTGAAATTACCGCTATGGAAGTGAATTTCACAGATGAATCAAAGGCTCATATTGTTATCCGAGGTTATGATATTTCCCATCGCTTGCATCGCGGACGCTACAATCGGTCTTTTACAAATATTACCGACAGCGATATTGTCATGAAAATTGCTAAGGAGTCCGGTATCAAAATCGGTCGGCTCGATCGCAGTGGCACACCTTACGAGTATGTGTTTCAAGAAAACCAAACTAACATGGAATTTCTGCGGGAAAGAGCAGCGCGGATTGGTTTTGAACTGTTTGTGCAAGATAACAAACTCTATTTTCGCCAGCCCAAGAACGATGGATCTTTGTTGCTAAAGTGGTTAGATGAGATTAACAGCTTCAGCGTTCGCGCCACCAGCGCCCAGCAAGTCAGCAGTGTAGAAGTGCGAAGTTGGGACTACTCTAAAAAAAAATTAATTAATGAAATTGCTAAAGCTGAGAAAGTAGTCACAACGACGGGTAATGGTAAGGGAAGTAGCACCAGCAAGGCATTTAAAGGGGGCAAGCCTCCCAACATGGTTGTGGTAGACCAACCAGTTGCTAACGCTAGTGAAGCTAAAAAAATGGCTCAAGCTCTCTGCGACGAATTAGGTGGAGAGTTTATCTGTGCTGATGCTAAAGCCGATGGCAACCCCAAAATTCGCCCTGGCAAAGTCGTGCAATTAAAAGGAATGGGCATTCGCTATAGCGGTAAATATTACGTTACAGAAACCCGTCACTTATACAGCCAAAACGTTTACACTACAGAATTTAGCGTGCGCGGACTACACGAGGGAACCCTGCTTTCTACCTTAGCGCCCCAAACACATCTGCAACCAGGTCAAACTCTCATGGTGGGACTCGTTACTGATAATAAAGATCCTAAAGGCTGGGGACGGGTAAAAGTTAAACTACCAACGCTCAGCGAAAAAGATGACAGCAACTGGGCAAGAGTTGTTGGTTTAGGAGCAGCCAAAAATCGCGGATTTTATTGTTTGCCAGAAGTCAATGACGAAGTACTCGTTGGTTTCGAGCATGGAGACATTCATCGACCATACATAATTGGAGGCGTTTGGAATGGTGTAGATAAAACTGTTGAAACTGTAAATGAAACAGTTGACCGAAGAGGTAGAGTTAGGTTACGTACAATCAAAACTCGCACAGGGCACACTATTCAATTTGTCGAAGAGGATAGCCTTAGAACCAAAGCAGGCATTTATATAACAACAGCTGGCGGACACAATGTGCATCTTAATGACAGCAGAATGGAAAAGTCTGTCATGATTCAAACATCTGGAGGGCATCAGATAACAATGGAAGACCGCAGCGTGCCTCCAACTATTTCAATCAGTTCTATAGGAAATTTGTCATTAAGCGCTCGCGGAGAACTGTCATTAGAAGCTGGAACAAAAATGTCATTAAGCGCTCCAACTATGTTATTGGATGCTCAAGCACAAATGTTTTTAAGTGCTAATACAACTATGTTATTGAGATCTCCAGTCGTCATTGGACTTGCTGCGCCTAGAATTTTACTTGGCGGTATTCCTATACCACCCCCAGCATCACTCCCTCAGCTAGCACCACTCATTACTGCTAGCCAAGCGGCAAACATCAAACTGCCCTAGATACTAGCCAGAGCATAGAATTTTGGAGTATTGTTAACTGTCAACTGCGACAACGATAAGCTCATAACTCAATGTAAGCTATTACCCATATCAGCAATTCATTCGACTTTTAGCTAATAGAGATATCCTACCTTGCTAGATATTCTAGATCGCATATCTGGATCGCAAAGATTACCTATATGCCCCAGTTGTGGAACGAGCAGCAGCAAGAATACTTAGGCACGGGCTTGACTTTCCCTTTACAATTAAACGTGCAAGGAGAAATCAAGCTCAGCGCTCAAGCTCAGAAGGTCAAGGAATCAATTTGGATTATTTTACGTACTGGACTAGGAGAGCGCGTTTATCGTCCTAACTTTGGATGTCGCTTAGGAGAACTCACTTTCGCTCCCTTAAACACCGATACAATGCTGCGGATTCGCCTATATATCCTAGAAGCACTTCAGATTTGGGAACCTCGGATTATTGTTGATGATGTACATACCGATCCCGACCCGATACGGGGGCGCGTGGAGATTACCATCGACTATCGGCTAAAAGACTATCCTGACACTTACAGCTTTGTCTATCCGTTCTATCTGGTTTCAATGTCGGAGTAACTGTGGAATTTGACTTTCTGCCAAAACTGCCTAATTCTAACTTGGACGATCGCACTTTTGACGAATTAGTCGATGAGTGTATCTTGCGGATTCCCCGCTATTGTCCAGAGTGGACAGACCGCAACCTCAGCGATCCTGGCGTAACGCTGATTGAATTGTTTGCCTGGTTGACCGACCAGATGTTAATCCGCTTCAATCAAGTACCCCGAAAAAACTATATTGCGTTTTTAGAGTTATTAGGAATTCGCCTCAATCCTCCTACCCCTGCCCAAACAAACTTAACGTTTTATCTAACTACAGATCTACCATCAGCTTACACAATTCCCACAGGGGTAGAAGTTGCAACAGAGCGCACCGAAACTGAAGAAGCAATTATCTTTAGTACGGATGAGGACTTAACAATTGGAAAACCAACCCTGCGGCACTTCTTAACTGCCTCAACCGCAGAAGATACTCCCCAAACTTTTAGCGATCGCACCAGCCGCTGGGATCGTCTAGGAGAAAGTGCCTGGACGGGAAGCGAACAATTATTGTTTGCCGAACAACCACAGCCAGGAAATTGCTTTTATCTGGCGATCGGCTGTGCTGCTACTGTTACGGAGGCGGGAGAGTCGTCCCCTGCTTCAGAAGACTGCCTTAAGGGTAATGTCCTAGCTATTACTTTTTATGGAGCCAGAGGTACGCCAACTGGCATCGATCCTCACGCTCCCCCGCGCCGCTGGGAAGCCTGGAACGGTAAACGCTGGCAACCAGTATTATTAAGAGAATCTTACGATGCTACGCGAGGCTTTAGTTTTAATGAAATTGCCCAACGAGGAGGCGATCCCGAACAAGGGGCTGATGTAGTACTTCACTTGCCTCAAACTTTGCCTATTACTAGCTTTACAACTTACCGAGGGTATTGGCTGCGCTGCGTTTTAACGGCTGCTCAACCTCATCAACCTGTTTATACCAATTCGCCCAGAGTGACGGGGTTAGCCGTAAGAACCATTGGCGGCACTGTTCGAGCCAGTCAAAGTCTTTTGATTCGCGAAGAACAGCTGGGAATTAGTGATGGCAGACCAGGACAAAGTTTTGAGGTACAATCCCCACCAATTCTCGATCGCCGAGAGGGCGAACATATAGAAGTCACGCCTCCTAGTGGGCTGCCTCAAATCTGGCAGGAGGTTAAAGACTTTGCTGATTCTAGTTCCGCAGACCTACACTACACCATTGATTCTCTGACTGGAGCGATTCAATTCGGACCGCTAATTCGAGAGCCAGAGGCATTGAAACTGCAAACGCCGTCGGGCGATCGCCTGAAAGCATCACTAGCTGAAGAAACGTTCTCAGGTGGTGAATTACAGCAAAGGCTATTAGAGCATCAATATGGGGCAGTGCCTCCTCGCGGCTCTGTAATTATAATGGTTGCCTATCGTACAGGCGGCGGGAAAAAAGGCAACGTGCAAGCTGGGACGCTGCGATTTCTTAAGTCAGCAATTCCCTACGTTGCCAGTGTCACAAATCACTATCTAGCTCGTAACGGCGCAGATGCACAGTCACTCGATCGAGCCGTGTTAGAAGCGCCTCGGATACTTCGGACTCGCGATCGCGCTGTCACCGCAGAAGATTTTGAGGTCTTGACTCAACGCGCTGGAACCGGAGCGATCGCCCGCGTCAAGTGCTTAGGCGCAAGTGAGAGTCAAAGTGCTGGTCGTGTCAGTTTGTTAGTTGTACCTCAAGCTAATACAGATGCGATCGCTCAAGGACTGGGAATTCCACCGGAACGTTTTGCCCTCACATCTACACTGCAACAACAGGTAATGAACTATCTAGATGAACGCCGCCTATTAGGAGTACAGGTGCAGTTGCAAGTACCGGAGTATGTTGGAGTTACCGTTCAAGCCGAAGTAGCAATAGAACCAACCTACAACAATCCTACTGCGCGGCGGGAGATCTTGAATCAACTGAGAGTATCGCTCTATCGCTATCTCAACCCTTTGAGTGGAGGTTTAGAAGGGACGGGCTGGGACTTTGGTCGCCCTGTTTATACTTCTGATATTGTGGCTTTGCTACAAAAAACACCTGGAGTAGCTTACTTAGGAACTGTTTTATTATTCGCCCTGCGACGGCAAGGCGAAACTTGGCAGCGGCAAACCGCACCAGAACCATTCATCGATCCTGGTTCCTTGGGACTAATTTGTTCTTGGGCAAGCGATCGCCAGCGTTCCAGTCATGACGTGAGACAGATAAATGCGTAATTATTTCGTAATTATTAATAGACATTTAACTTCTGTACGGGCGGGTTTACCGATCGTATTTGACTCCGACCAGTATTTCGGGTGAGGATCGCCCCTACAATTTTTGACTTTTGACTTTTAACTTTTTTCAGTTATGATTTCCGCCCTCGATCGACACGGTATCAGCCTGCAATTAACTCCGATGCAACTACCTGAGGCTGTTCCTCAGTCTGGTTCGGTGTTAGCGGGGTTTAACGAGCTAGCAACAGCAGCAGTACAAGAGAATCCGTGTTTGGTGCTACACCCAGGAGAGCCTGCCCGCATGATACTGCAAGTGCAGAACTGGGAAGTCCATTCCCTACAACTGCTCTTTTGGGTTGAAGGTAACTTTCCGGCTGATTGGTGTCAGCTCGTACCAGAGACACCAAAACAAGTCATTAATACAGTCATTAATACAATTAGTAGGAGTGGTGCATGGCAGGCAATTGATTCAGAAGAGATAGAAATTCCAGCTAAAGGAAAATGGTCTGGAGAATTACTGTTTCTCATTCCTAACAATTTTTTTGAAGATTGGCAAGCAATTAAATCAGGTAACAAAAAACGCTTAAACCTTAACTTGCGCGGTTCTCTTTCAGCTTATACGCGCCACAGCCACAACCAGCAGCCCGTGCTGGAATTTATGCAGCAGGTTAACTTCGATCTGTACGTGCGTCCTCACAGTAATTATGTCAATTTTCTGCCGCTGCTATACCGAGAAGTAGACTTTATTAACCGCTTGATTAGTATCTTCGAGCAGACTTTTGAACCTGTTGTCAATAGCTTTAGTAGTATGTGGGCAAATCTAGATCCCTTGACTTCCCCACAAGCGCTGTTACCCTTTTTAGCCCACTGGGTAGCTTGGCATGTCGAACCCCATTGGAACCTCAACCAACAGCGGCGATTAATTCGTCACGCTATGGAGCTTTATCGCTGGCGTGGTACTCGTAGGGGATTGCGCCATTATTTACATTTATACACGGGCTTACCTTTAGATGACGACGTTCCACAAGAAGCTAATAAGCATATTAGCATCACCGAACCTTTCGGTGCGGGAATGGTGCTAGGAAATTCCCGTATCGGTGAGGATGCTGTGTTAGGTGGCGGAAATCCCTATCACTTTGTAGTACGACTGCGATCCGATCGCACAATTGACGAGCAGTTAGTACGGCAAATTCTTGACTCCGAAAAGCCAGCTTTTTGCACCTACGAATTAATTATTGAAAATCTTTATGACACGTCCCTTTCCCGCTCCACCAATTAATCCTTTTGAACGCCTACAAGTTGCTGACGGGCTGCTGATTAACGCCGAACGCTGGCGACACGCCCACAGTTACCACCGTCAGCGTCAGAACGTACACTATCAATCGCTGAATCAACCAGGTATAGTTTGTGGTTTAGGCGTGCGGGCGATCGCTGCTCCGAAAGAAGTAGCAGCTGAGTATCGCGATCGAAGTTGGTTGCAAATTCAACCAGGTATCGCGATCGATCTCGCTGGGAATCCAATTGTGCTGTCAAAGCCATTCAACTTTCGGATTACTACCGAATTACAGGATTCTGAGCCAGTTATGGTGTATGTAGTCGCAAGATATCGCGATCCAGATGAACTAGAAGCTCAAAAACAGCGTGAAATTGTGCAGGAGATGTTTCGCATTGATGAAAAAAGCACTTCTCCTGATATATGGGATGTTGAGTTGTGTCGAATTCGCCTGCAAATTGACAAAAAAGCGATTACCCAACCTGCTGATGTTTTCTTTCCAGGGTATGGCGATATCGATCTACGCTATCGCACTCAGGTTCAGGCTCGTCCCCAAGCTTTGCTGCGCGTTGCTCAAGTCAATTTCGACGATTCTGAGTCTAGTCAAAATTTTTTCAATCTCTCCTATTTATTGCAAGCGGTTGAAGCACTCTATCCATCACTACGAGGAGGAGAAATTATCGATCGCGTCGATTGGAAAACCGATCTTCAAATTTACGATCTTTTGTATCTCACAGGTAAACAAAAATTATCGCTTAACGCTTCCGAATTCAAAGCACTAGAAAGATATCTTCAATCTGGTGGTATCTTACTTGTAGATGTGCCGTCAGAGGCAACTGAGCTAATTGAATCCGTACAATCCTTAGCTGCTCAAGAACTGAAAACTCCTCTCAAATCGCTAGAACAATTGCGGCGCGATCATCCTTTACGCACTCGACCATTTTTATTCGCTGCATTGCCACTAGTAGATCGGCAGACGATCCAACTTTTGTGTGGTGGGGGTTTGATCTTAGCGATCGGTAACTTAGGCAGTGCTTGGGGACTAGATGAAGGACTAAGCTTATCGCGAGTCACGATTCGTACTGCTCAAGAACTAGGAGTCAATATTTTGCACTACGCCTGGAAACGTCGGCAACTTATGAATCTGCAAAAAGAAGATTATTCAGGACAGTGGTAGGAAATCGTTCATATCATATTAGTAAGCTTTTTTAAAGCGATCGCGCTATTATCTAAAAAATCTATCTTTGTTGGAAAAAAAATTAGACAGAAGTCGAATTTCTTTTTCTTCAATTTGATGTTTAATAAAGTCATATTTTGCCCTAAGCTCTATCGAGCGGAAATCCGCAAAACCATATACAGCAAAACTTTTGATGAATCTAACCATAAAGCTACGAACTACTGCTGAAGATTGCGATCGCTCCCATAACAATCCCATCTGACTTGTGCAATTCAAGCGTGGTGTGTGATGTCTACTTTACAATTGCTTAGTCTAAAGATTACCCTAATTCAAGTCATCGAATGCTAGTACAAGGAGACTACATGAAACTTAAAATTATTAATTCTCAAACCAATGAAGAACTTCAAGAGTTCGACTTAGCATCAGCAATTCGCAGCGATGGAAAATGTATTGTTGGTCGTTCTGCTACTTCTGGCTTGGTTCTCGAAAGTACTGATATTAGTCGCAAACATGGTAAGTTTTCTTACAAAAGCGGCAAATATTATTTCACTGACACGGGCAGTTCCAATGGCTCTTTAATCAATAATCAAGTTGCTACAAAAAATAGAGCTTATTTACTCCAGGCTGGAGATGTAATTCATCTAGGAGAGTTTCTGCTAATTCCACAACCGATTAGCGGAGTTTATGAAGATGCTACAGTTATCGCACCAATAGCGTTTGCACCTTCATCTAATGGCGCGAAACCTATTATTTCAGAAACTCCATCTTCACCAGAAGCGATCGGTGAGATAACACCCGTAGACGAAGCCCCCGCAGAGGAAATTCCAGCAGCGACTGCTGAACTGGAGAATATGGAACAGTCCGATCGCGATGATATTCTTTCAGAAAAGTTGAGTGAAAATAGCTCGGCAAAAGTTACGGATGTTGTGGAAGCATCAATCCCGCCAGAAGTAGTGGCAGGCACAACAGAAATGCCCGATGCTAATATTGCCGAGTCCGATGTTGCCGAGTCCGATATTGAAGATATCCTTGCCGATGCTTCCTTAGAACAGCCTCATGAAGATATCTCAGCAATAGCTATGGACAAATCCACCATCTTACCAGAGTCGATATCACCAGAAGATATGGCAGAAAGCGATACTTTTGAAGGGGCGAGGAGTGAGGAGCGAGGAGTGAGAGCGACATCACCAGAAGATATGTCAGAAAGCGAGATTGCAGAAGATATAGCAGAAAGTGACACCGCAGAGATTCTCGCAGCTATTGCCGAACAACCAGAGAGCGAAGAATCAAATACCAATACTCCAGTTGCAGAAGAGATTGTTACAGAAGAGATTGTTGAGGAGAATGTGGCAGTGGTTGCAGAAGATTCAGTACCAGTAGAAGTTGCGGCAGCAAGTACTGTAGGAGAATCTTCAGAGCCTTCTACGCCAGCAGCTAGTATACCAACGGAAGATCTAGCAGTTGAAGCCGCATTCTCTGAGAACACTTACATTCAAACCGATGTGCCTAACTACATAAGTATGGAATCCACCCATGCAATAGTTCCTACAACCAATGAAGTGACTGACGAAGAACTTAGCGATCGCGATGATATTTCAGCAGTTCCAGAAATCCTCAAGGAAAAATCTATTGTTCTCCTAGCTCATGATAGCCAAAAAGCAGAGTTAGTTGATTTTATCGAGCGCCATCAAGCAACTTTCTCCAAATGTTTGTTTATGGCTCCTGCTGCTATTAGCGAAGCTTTGATGCAATACGACATACCTGTGAGCCGCAAACTACCTAACTTAACTGCTGGCGGCTATCAAGAGATTAATTCGGCGATCGCCTCTAAAAATCTTCTAGGTGTAATTTTCCTGCGAGATTTCTTGGTTCCCCAGCCGACACAAGCAAATGATGAAGCTTTGTCTAGATCTTGTAATGTGAATCAAGTGATTTTAGCAACAAATCTGGCAACCGCTCAAGCTTTTGAAGGATATCTCCAGTATTTAATTGCATCCACTCCAAAAGTTAGCTTGGCTAAAGGATCGGGGCAATGAAAATTAAAGTGTTTAATTCGCAAACTCAGGCTGAAACTACTGAACTAGACTTAAATGAAATATTTGAACGGGAGGATACTTGCTTAATAGGTCGCTCTGAAAACTCTGGTTTAGTTTTGGATAGCTCTGATATCAGTCGGTTACATGGTAAGTTTTTTCAACAAAATGGAGAGATTTATTATACCGATCTCGGTAGCAGAAATGGCTCTTTAATTAATGGTCAAGCCGCTGTAGTTAATCAGGATTATCTACTCAAAAATAGGGATGCGATCCAAGCAGGAGAATTTGTCTTAATTATTCAAGAAACTAGCGATTTTTCTGAAGATGCGACAGTTGTTAAACCATTAGATGCTGTTGCATCTTGGCATTTTGCTTCCAGTGTCGAGGTGGTTGAAGCTGATGTCGTGTCATCAAATGCTTTGGTGAAAGCGACACCACCAAACATCGAAGTAGACGATCCCAAACAACAAACTCTAGCATTGTTTGCCGCAATCAATAAACTCATTCTCAATGAGTTACAGGGTGCGGGTAACTTAACACGAGAGGCATACCTCAAGGCAATTCGTAAAGCGCGTGAGTCAATTGAAAGCAAGATTTTGCTTGAACCAGAGGAGATTGAAAAACAGGCAGAAAAGCAATGGCAGTCATTTGTTAAAAGTACTTCAGAAGTTAGCAACCGTCTTGGCTCTGTTGCTGCGAAAAAAACTTCACAACTAGGCAGTCAATTAGGTTCTGCTGCTGTGAAAAGAGCTGCACAGCTAAAAAATCGTCTCGGTTCTGCAACTAAAGCTGCTTTCAACTCTGCTTGGAGAGAGATAACAGCTCCTCAGAAACCCGATCCAGAAAGTGCAGATAGACAAGCAACGTCCGATTCACTCAACAACTTAAGTCCAGAAAATCGAGAGCAACAAGAGAAATCAGAAGATTCTACACCATAATCTACAAATCATATTCTGCCAAATTACTACTGGGAGCGGGGTATGGTTAACATCGATTAATTTCTCGAAACCTCCTCTAGGGGCTGTCTTACAAGAAATGACGTTTGGACAAAAGTGTTTACCATACTGCACTCTCATTAGTAACTGACACTAATGCGATCGCAAATCAACATTTCTCAGTTAGGATGCATAGCTCTTGTAGATCCCCCAACCCCCTTAAAAAGGGGGCTTTAAGTTCTCTGCTTAAAAAAGGGGTTTTAAGTTTTCTCCTTGTTAAGGGCGCTTTAAATTCCCCCCTTATTAAGGGGAGGACACAAACGAAGGTCGCAGAGCGAACCGCCTCCGGCATCGCGGGTTTCCCGACTTGAGGAGCGAGTGCGTTGCGGAGGTGTCCTCCGTTAAAGCAACTCGCGTTAAAGTGTCCGTGGGCTAGGGGGGATCGAATCTTAACTGAGATCTGCTGCATCAAATCCTTTTGCACTACATACCAAAATAATTTTCTATAACTGATTCAAAACTTATGTTAGAAAATCGTTATATAGCTCATAAATTGAGATTTTTGCAAAATCTTAAACTTGCCAGCAAATTCAATCTAATTTTGTTATTTGTTTTTCTGGTCGCTATTTTAATTAGCGGTACTAGTCTATCAAACTTACTACAACAAAGAGCGCAGCAAGAAGTAACAACTAAAGCAGATGTACTTTTACAAACAATGAGTGCCGTTAGGAGCTACACCAACGAAAACATAACTCCTCTCTTAACACCTCAACTAGAAACTAGCCAAGAGTTTATTCCAGAAACAGTAGCAGCTTATTCTGCGATCGAGGTTTTTGATAAGTTCCGCAAGAACGACAACTACCGAGACTATGTTTATAGGGAAGCTGCTTTAAATCCAACGAATTTACGCGATCGCGCCGATCGATTTGAAACCCATCTGATCGAGCAATTTACTAAAGAGCCAGCTAATACACAAAAATCGGGCTTTCGTACCTTTCCAGGCGGAGAATTCTTTTATATTGCTCGACGTTTTACAATTACAGATGCTAGCTGTCTGCGCTGCCATTCAACACCAGATAAAGCGCCTAAAAGCCAGATAGCAATTTATGGTAGCGAAAATGGTTTTGACTGGGAATTAAATAAAACTGTATTTGCCCAGGTGATTTATGTTCCAGCAAATAGAGTGTTTGCATCTGCTCGGCAGTTTTGGCAGTTCACTATGATTATGCTGTTCGCTATCTCTGTTGTTGTGATGATTGCGATTAATCTGTTGTTGAAGCGCACTATTATCAAGCCAATTGCACAAATTTCTAAAGTGGCTCAGGCAGTTAGCACTGGCAAGACAAATGCTGATTTTGAACAACGCTCTAATGATGAAATTGGCATCTTAGCAGCATCTTTTAATAGAATGAAATCTAGTCTGGAAATAGCTAAGACGATGCTGGAGCGCAGAAAACACAATAGTTAAAATTTTAACCCGTCAATTGTTGGGAAAACTCTTTTGCTTGTTTGGAATTAGGAATTCTTTCTGCTAAAATATTTACAAGTTCAGATGGAGAAATTTGCGGATAAGTCTCCATGACTTCTTGAATTAACGAGCTGGCAATAGGACCAATAATCTCAGCTAAAGATTCTTCACATTGTTGTAAAAAATCAGCATCAATTACTTGATGTCCCGTTCTAGTTTGAGTCGCAGATTTTTGTAGCAATCCTCTTGCCTGTTTTTCAAACTCTATTTGTTGTGCCGGAGAAAGATAGAAGAACAAATTCTCGACTAATTCTTTAGTGCTAGAGGCTTGCGCTGCTACTTCTTCTATCAAGGTGGAAGCAATAGGTCCGATAATTTCTGTAATAATTTCTAGCAACGAGTCTTGTCCTAAAGACAGAATAGTGTCGGTAACTCCTGGTGCTACTGGTTTTATCGATCGTTCGATGGTGCGCTCGCTCATCTGTCGATTAACGGTTGAATTGTTAATATTCGTTGGCTTGGTAACTATAGATGGGAGAGGAGTTAGCGGGCGTATGGTGGTTTTGTCCTCATTGTCATGTTGAGTTATTGGGGGCAATGCCTCAGCTTCTACAGTAGTAGCAACTTGTAAAGCTATCTTCAGATCGTTTACTGAGGTAAAGCGATCGCTGGGGTCTTTGTTTAAACAGCGCAATACTACTGCTTCTAATACAGGCGATAAATTCGATAAACTGGGTTGCGATCGCAGTGGTTTTACTGGCTTAGTTGTATGAGCTAAAGCCCAAGACATTTGATTAATACTGCGCGTATTTAGACCCAAACCGAACGGATCTGTACCGCTGAGCATTTCGTAGAGAATGATACCCAAGCTGTAAATATCTGCTCGTCCATCAATATCTTTTTCTACTTCTATCTGTTCTGGAGCGGCATAGTGAAACGTGCCAAGAAACATATTGGTGAGTTGAGTATATTCAACCCGATCTTCGCGAATTTTAGCAATGCCAAAGTCTAAAATTTTTACCAATTCTCCTAGCGATGTGGGAACCAGAAAAATATTATCTGGCTTCAAATCGCGGTGAACCACCTGAATATGTTCTTTAATGGTGGCTTTTTCCCGCCATAAAGTTACCCCTTCATGGGCTAGAGCCAGCCCGTCACAGACTTGAGTGATAATATTTACGGTGCGTTCTACCGATAGCTGTCGTTGTTGGCGCAGAAGTTGTCCGAGACTTTGCCCGCGCAAATATTCCATCACATAAAAGGGAAATCCTTCAGCAGTTACGCCATAGTCGCTGACTTCAACAATATGGTCGCTTTTGAGCGCCGCAGACACTGCTACCTCACGCTCAAATCGCTTTTTTAGGTCTGGGGATTTGACTAATGTATCCTTCAGCAGCTTCAAAGCTACGTGCTTACCGAGTAAGGTATCCATTGCCAAGAAAACATCTCCCATGCCGCCCGCCCCCAAGCGCCGGTCTAAGCGGTATCGTTGGCGATCGCCAATACTGCGACCAATCCAAGCATCGGACTGATTTACAAAAGGGTCTGACATACTTAAGGATTTGATGATTAGCGATCCTTCCCTAAAGTGTAACGTCACTACCTCTAGATCGAATTTGGTGAATTTCTGTAACGTAACTTACTGGGTACAGGCGATCGCTCAGCCAACATAGGCTAACTGTTACTAAAATTGGGAAAATATAGCCAGGTTTTAACCCCACGATGCCAACACCAGACACAGGACAAACAGCGGGAAACCTGATGCAAAACCTCTACGAAACTGACTTCTACGCTTGGACTCAAGAACAGGTTAACCTGCTTCGTCATCATCAATGGAGCCAGCTTGACCTACCTAATTTAATTGAGGAAATTGAATCTTTGGGAAGACAGCAACGCGCCGAATTGCGAAATCGCTTGAGTGTCTTAATTGGGCATTTGCTGAAATGGGAATATCAATCCGATCGACGAAGCCGTAGTTGGTTGAATACGATTCGCATACAGCGGATAGAGACGTTGGAACTACTTGAAGAAAATCCCAGTCTCAAGCCGTATCTGCAAGAAGCTCTCCAGAAAGCTTTTACCAAAGCGATCGCACTGGCTTCTGGAGAAACAAATCTACCCATTAAAACTTTTCCACAAGACTGCCTTTACACGCTGGAAGACATTTTGAGCGATCGCTTTTATCCAGGCGAACCTGCAACGGACGATTTGATGAGCTGAAATGCGATCGCATTTTAGGTAAACGATCGCACGCTTGTAATTGTGAGAGAATAGTTTAGGATTTACGTAACTGGTTATCTCATACTCATTTTGTAACGATTGCGTAAGTTACATGAAATAAAAAACAAAGGCAGTCGATCGTGAAGCGAGAATTCAGTGTAATTATCGAGCGGGATACAGATGGCTATTTTGTCGCTTCAGTTCCTCAGCTTGTTGGGTGTCATACGCAAGCTAAGTCTTTAGATGAGTTGATGGAACGTATTCAAGAAGCGATCGCACTGTGTTTGGAATTTGAGCAAGAACAGGACTCACTAGATTTTGTGGGTATCCAACGAGTTGCAGTTGAACTATGAGCCAACTGCCAAGCGTGACAGGACGCGAAGTCATAGTAGCTCTTGGTAAGATAGGTTTTGAAGTTGCTAGAATACGCGGAAGTCATCATATTTTGATACATAGTGATGGACGTAGAACGGTGGTTCCAGTACATTCTGGAGAAACAATTGGTCGGGGTTTATTGGCACAAATACTGCGCGATTGTCAAATAAGTCGTGACGAATTTAGCTCCTTGTTATGAGATATAACGGTACATTACAGTAATGTAGCGATCGCTTCTATCCAGGCGAACCTGCAACGGATGATTTGATGAGCTGAAGTGCGATCCCGCTACCGCTAACGCGCCCTACAAGAGCGGCGATCGCACTATACGACGTTGTAAGGTATTTTTCTCATACCTTTCAATGCCGAGGCTGCGATTCGATGGCGTCCTTGAACTAGTCTTAGACCATTCTCTCCTTGTGTTACCTCAATTGGGTAAATTGTTCGCTTCTCCGCTATCTCTTTCGCTATGCTTTGAACCTTTGTATCATCGAAGGTTTGCCCTTTTTCTCTATTGAGATCGGAAGCTAGCTTTGATGCTTCCATTATGGGCAAGAAGCTTCCTGTATGTTTTTCCTCTTGATAGTAGTATGTTAATCCACCGTTATTTGAAACTCCCTCTCTCTCATCGGGGTTTCCCTGATACTGAGCAACATCGGCTTTTTCTATACAGTCGTAATCATTAAACCAACCCAGTCCATGTTCGTAGTAAATCAATGAATCTGTTCCCTCAATTTGGTATTCGTTGTGTCTTGCGCCTAATGGTTTTACCAACTTAAGTAAAGGATAATCGGGATCGATGAACTTGTTTCCTTCGTTCGTAGACATAGGCCTCCGCTGGATTGAAACACTATTAGGTCGCAGAGCGATCGCTGGTGATGGGCTTAAACCATTACCGTCAGATGGCGATCGCTGCACCGCCCCACCATTTTGCTGCACCACATGGGTCAACTCATGGGCAATCAACTCCTGTCCTCCCCGACTGCCAGGATTATATTCACCCTGTCGAAAGAACACATCTTGCCCTGTGGTGAATGCACGAGCTTGTATTGATTGATTTAACTGGTGAGAGCGAGTATCTGTGTGAATCTTTACTCCATTAAAACTAACCCCAAATGCCTGCTCCATCGGTTGTTTGATCCCCTCTGCAAGCGGCTGTCCGCTACCCCGTGCCTGTTGGATGGATGTTTCGAGATCTTGAGGGGCAGTCATCCCTGCACCACTAGACTTCATTTGGAGTTCTTCTGACATGGTTTGGCGCTGAATACTGCCGATTTCTGGCTTCATCTGAAGCTCATCTTCTTCTGGTAATGCTTCGCGTTGGGTAGTTGGTGCATGAATTTGGTTTACAACCTGCGCGGCTACCCGATCCGCCTCTTGTTCGTACTTATCCCCTGGTTGCCCGATGGTGAGTTTTGCCTGTATCGGTGGCTTAGTATTTCTTTCGGGCGGAGTAGCTGAGACATCGCCAGAAGAAGAGTTCGAGATATTTTGATGGGTGCGATCGCCAACATCTAGCTTTCGCTGCGTGTCGTCAGCCATCTTTGCCTGTAAAAAAGTCAGTCTTTCCTGTCCTTGGGGCGTAATCGTGCCATACTTGGCTTGAATTTTCAGGACTGTTGCCTCACGGTTATGCTGTTGAATTGCTTGCGTTTCGGTATCTTGCTGAGCATGAGGTGAGGGCGAGTGACGTTGAGTCAAGACAGGAGCCATTGCAGACTCTTGTGGTTGGGAACTTCTTTCGGAGGATTTTTGTACTCTTTGGCGAACCATATCAAAGCAATAAGCTAGCAACACTTCTATTGTCTCTCTCAATGCTAGTGCGATCGATTAGACATAAGTCTAATTACATTTATTGAGTTGTGCCGCTAAATTTAAAAACATCGAAACTAATCGTAGGCATATTCATGCTGACTTTGATTCTTCAGACGTTGGCAGAACTTCTAGCTGGGGGGACGACACTCACTAGTACAGAGCAAATTGACTTTAGCCATCCTGCCAGTCTCACAGACCAAAATAGAGGCTCCTTGCTGAATGTTTATCTATATGACATTCGCGAAAGCAGGCAGATGCAGCAATCTGGTAGGCAGCGCCATTCTACCGGAGAGCGGCAAGGATCGGCAACCGTCAGCCCTTCACCTACTTGGTTTGACATCTCCATCATCATTACGGCGATCGATCGCACCGCTTTAGGAGAGTATCATCTGCTGAGCGAGGCTTTGTCTTTTTTACTCCGACACAATTCGCTGCGAGAAGAGTTTCTCCCGCCCGAATTACGGGGCTATGGTAATTTAACCATGAATGTTTCTCTTAACCCAGCCATTGAAATAGGAGGGTTATGGAGTGCGCTTTCGGTTCCCCTGCGTCCGGCGATTCATCTCACGCTGACAGTGCCAATTGAGCCGCGCAAAATATCGGTTCCTGTGGTTTGGGAACGAGTTTTTGGGATGCAACATTCGTGGCAAGAAATGACTGACGATAAGAGTGTTAAAACCAAGCGTGTCGCCATCGTCGGCACGATCAAAAGTAGCGTTACAATGCAGCCGATCGCTGAGGTAGAAGTGATGCTACTGGAATCTGAAAAAGTAGCAACCAGCGACCCAGAAGGACTGTTCTTTTTTGAAAACTTGAGCTTTGGTAACTACGTGCTGCGCTTAAGTTGCCAGGGCTACCAGTCGCAAAACTGTAACGTACTAGTGGATAGTCCAACTTACACTTTTAAAGAAATTGTACTAACCCCTGTTTAATACTCCCTATTTAATGCCCTCGTTGCGACTAAGCAAAGTTTATTCAACAAAACTTGAGGTAACGCTTTTATGGCTAGACTTGATTATTTTGCTCCTGGCGTGTATGTCGAGGAGATTGATCGCGGTAGTCGCCCAATTGAAGGAGTCAGTACTGCGATCGCGGGATTTGTTGGTTTTACCGAGGATGTGCGTGACGGCGCAGAGCTATTCAAGCCCATGCTCGTCACCACTTGGACGCAATACCTAAATTACTTTGCTAGTCCCAGTTCCGATGGATTCACCGACTTCAACGCCTATATGCCCTTTGCTGTCTATGGCTACTTTATGAACGGTGGCGGGCGTTGCTGGGTTACGAGTATTGGCACTCAACTACCTGGAACACCACAACCAACCCAACAGCAAGTAGCTAGCGTGCGGATTCCTAGACGTGGAAATCGTCCCAGCTTAAACCTGACACTCCGTGCAGAGCAGGTAGCTGGCGGCGCGATCCAGATTGTCATTGGTGATAGCGCACCCCGCCCCCTCCCTGAAGGAACCGAAAGCGAACCACCGCCAAATACAGGAGAATACTTTTCCCTGCAACTGCGACGCGGTGATGAAGTGCTGGAACAGTACGACCACTTGACCATGAATCCAGACCCACCAGAGCAGGTAGCGACGTATGTAGTGAACGCGCTGCGTTCTTCGATGTATGTGGCGATCGCCGACCAAGCTCAACCAGGACAGCCCTTAACTCGCCGCCCTGTCAACGGTCAATTTGACTTATCGCTGCCATTAGTAGTACCGTCGCTAGACGGGTTCTCTCGCGATGTGGAAGGGGTACGGGACGATCGCACTGGCGTGCGCGGTATCTTTGAGATCGATGAGATTACGATGCTAGCTTGTCCAGATTTAATGCGTGCCTATGAAGCCCAAATTATGAACCTGGATCAAGTTCACGGTATCATGGAACTGATGGTCAGCATGTGCGAAGGGTCTACCAGTGGTGATATTCCCAATCCTCCTAACCGCATGGTATTGTTCGATCCGCCCCCCGATCGCGTCAAACCTCAACAGGTGGTGGAGTGGTTGCAGGCATTCAACCGCCGTTCTATGTTTGCCGCCTTGTACTATCCCTGGATTAAAGTTCCCAACCCGCGAAATGGTGGTCGTCCCATTGCGATCCCCCCTTGCGGTCACATGATGGGTGTTTGGGGACGTACTGATGAAACGAGGGGAGTTTACAAAGCTCCTGCCAATGAAGTCCCTAAAGGAGTCATTGGTTTAGTATACAATACCAATTTTCGTGAACAAGAACTACTTAACCCCTTGGGGATCAACTGCATCCGCAATTTCCCCGATCGCGGTATTCGGATCTGGGGCGCTCGCACACTTGTCGAACCTGACAAGACAGAATGGCGTTATATCAGCGTCCGGCGGTTGATTAGCTATATTGAAAAATCCATTGAACTAGGTACTCAATGGGCAGTTTTTGAGCCGAACGACGAAGATTTATGGGCAAGGGTGCGCCGTACAGTTAGCAATTTCTTAGAGCGCATTTGGCGAGAAGGAGCATTGTTTGGTGCTACACCCGAACAAGCATTTTTTGTCAAGTGCGATGCCGAAAATAACCCACCAGAAACAATGATTTTGGGACGTTTGTACATTGACGTTGGGGTTTGCCCCGTGCGCCCAGCCGAGTTTGTCATCTTTCGCATCAGCCAGTGGAACGGTCCCGAAGGCGAACAGGAATAATTTTGCCAATAATTTAGATTACTGATTTTCAGGTGAGTCAATATGCCAGGAGAATTTTTAACCGCCTGTAAGTTTTACTTTGAAGCAGACGGAATCACAGAAAAGGTAATCAAAGAGATCAGCGGCTTGGGAGTTGAATCAACCCCAGCTCAAGAAGTACATGGATCGACTAAACAAGGCAAGGTAACGCGCCAAGCGACTCCTACTGTAGCTCAATTCACCAACGTGACAATTCAAGTCATTGCTACAAGTGATAAAGACCTTTACGATTGGTACGAAAAATGTAACAAGAATATGGGAGAAGCAAGCCAGTGGACGAGTAACCGGAAAGCAGGTTCAGTGACAGCTTACGACCAGGCAGGTAGTCCGCAAGCTCGTTGGGAAATTGTTAACTGTTACCCCTGTAAGTACACGGGCCCGACACTCACAGCTTCGGGGGGAGACATGGCGAATGAGACAATCGAACTGGTACATGAAGGGATTAAGCGAGTCCAGTAACGCGATCGCTACACCCTAACATTTTCAGAGCATTTTGTTTTTTAATTGCCATAAAAATAAAGACGTTGCCTACAACGTCTCCAACATTTAAAACCTAAAATTCAACTAGTTTCTGCCCATGCCAAACCAAGCTGAAATTCTCACAGCCCATAAGTTTTATCTAGAGTTACGTTTAAATGGCTTCAAAGAACAAGTCGATGCGATTTTTTTAGAGTGTCAGGGATTTCAACGCACTCAAGATGTCATTGAAATTTGTGAAGTGACTCCGAATAAATGGGGTAAAGCTAGTAAGGGTGAAGTTGTCAGGACAAAACTTCCTGGCAATGTCAAGAGTGGTAATTTAACGCTGCGGCGTGGCATGAGCAATTCTATTACCTTTTGGAACTGGTTTCAATTAGTTCAAGATGGTAATTGGTCAAAGCAGCGAAAAGATGCTTCTTTAACAATTTACGACCAAGCAGGAAAACCGCAAGCGAGATTTAACCTAATTGCCGCTTGGCCTACTAGTTATAAACTTGCTGATGTCAATGCTCGGAGTACAGAGATTGAAATCGAGGAGATAGAAGTTGCGTTTGAAGGATTTAAGCGTATTCAGACTTAAGGAGTTTTATGTTTCAAACTGAGTTTGAGTTTACTCTACCAAAAGGGTATGCAGATGGTGAAGGCAATCTGCACCGTAAAGGAGTGATGCGGCTAGCAACTGCAATTGATGAAATTGCTCCCTTGCGAGATCCCCGTGTCAAGAGTAATCCTGCTTATTCTACTATCATAATTTTGGCGCGTGTGATTAACTGTTTAGGAGCGATAACAGAAATCACACCTGCCGTAGTGGAAGGTTTTTTTGCTGAGGATTTGAACTATTTGCAAAACTTTTACCGTCAGATCAATGGGCTGGAAAGTGAGGCAGTGAAGTCAGATGACAGTCTAACTACTTTGGCATCCTAAGTTGCGACTTGACCCAATTAACGCGAGTTTGTCTATGTCCCGTAAAGAAACTATTTCTACAGAATATTCCTTCACGCTACCCTGTGGGCTGAGCGATGCTCAAAATCGAGTTCATCGTCAGGGAAAAATGCGTTTAGCTACTGCTATAGATGAAATTTTGGCGCAGAAACAGCAATCAGTTCAAGATAATTCTGCTTATAGCAGTTTAGTCATGCTATCGCGGGTAATTACTCGCTTAGGTAGCCTCACCTCTGTAAAGCCTAAAATGCTAGAGGGGCTGGTGTTGCGAGATATTGCTTATTTGCGAGAATTTTACAATCGGATTAATCAAAGCGGACAAGCACATATCCCCACCCAATGCCCTCACTGTAATTCTCAATTTGCCGTGGAGTTTGCTTTAGCGGGGGAGTCTTAAGCTACCCCTCAGCGCAATTATACGAGGAGGTAGCTTTTATTGCCTTTCACTTCCACTGGTCGCAAGCAGAAATTCTCAATCTCGACCACACGATCCGCAAACGTTGGGTGAATGAAATTAATCAGATTAACCAAAAGATTGCTACTACTTGATACATGAGGAATGTGACGAGTTGCTCGATCGCAAATGAGTATGAGCCATACGCTTTCTTTAGTAACCGTGACAGCAGTATTGAAAAATTTATTAGAAAATGGATTGGTCAACGACGCGATCGCTGCTAGTCTCGGTGAAGTCATTGTTACTGCCTTACCACCCGATCGCATTTCTGTAGGAACTGACGAACGCGCTCAACTCAACCTATTTCTCTATCAGGTGACGCAAAATCGCAATGCTGACTGGATAAGTCAAGAAATCGGAGGGAAGCGATCGCCAATAACTAGAGAAATACGTTCTGCAAATCCACCCCTCGCCCTTAACTTGCACTACTTATTAACAGCTTACGGAGCCAAAGATTTTCAATCTGAGCTTTTACTAGAGTATGCAATGCATCTATTGCATGAGACACCAGTTTTGACCTCTAATCTTATCGAGACGGCATTAAAAAATGCATCAGCAGTCAATACATCGAGTATCTTGTCTCAAGTGCTTTCTGCTGTATCTATTTTGGATCTAGCCGAGAAGATCGGGCAAATCAAAATTAATCCAGAATTTTTTAGTATGGAAGAAACCACCAAGCTGTGGTCTGCTTTACAAACAAATTATCGTCCGTCAGTTGCCTATTGCGTATCAATGGTAGCGATAGACAGCCGTAACTCTAGTAGACATTCCCATACAGTACCGTCATCAAGACCGATTGTAGAGGCAGTGGCAGCCCGATCGGGAGCAACTCAAGAGATTGTGGCTGGTAGTACCCTTTTGATTCGTGGAAAACAGTTGCTTGGCGACTTAACACGAGTACGATTGAGTGTTATGGAGTCACTGTTAGAACCTCAAGATGTGACGGAAACCCAGGTTAGTTTTTCACTACCATCAAATCTATATGCTGGTATACATGGTGTCCAGGTTGTACATCTCAAGCTAAAAGCAGCAGGTATGCAACACGGTAAAATTGAATCCAACATCGTGCCTTTCGTCTTGCATCCAACTATTACTGCTTCAGAGACTCGTGTTCGAGAGAGTGGTGGCAGTAGTAAATTATATTCAGGAGAAATCTCGATTCAGTGCAACCCTAAAGTAGGAAAAGCGCAAAGGGTAACTTTAATACTTTATGTGGTTTCCAGTTATGGAGCAGAGTCTTACTCTTTCTCAGTCGCCTCACGTCATGAAGAGACTAATTTGTTAGTAGTTCCTGTCAATAATGTTAAGGCAGGAACTTATTTAGTACAGCTCCAAGTGGATGGGACTCAAAGCTTCCTCCCAAACGATTTATCTGGGCAGTACGATCCGCTACAGGTGACTATATGAGCGATCGCTGGTATGAAGCAAACCAACGGTATTTATCTGCATCTGTAGCTTTGATTAGACAGACTCTAGAACAGTATGCTGTGAGTTTGCCTAATCCCGATCGGTTAAGTAACAATGACAAATCCGAGCCAGCTTTACAAAAAGCTGCTGAGGCTATGCCAGCTCCATCGGCATTGGAAAGAATTTGTCAAATTTTCGATCTCTCAGATTTTGAGCGCGATGTACTTCTCTTATGTGCGGCATTGGAATTGAGCAATGACTTTACTAATGTATGTAGTGCAGCTCAACCAGAGGGGCAAAAACCCTACCCTACGTTAGGATTAGCTCTAGCAGCTTTACCAAACCCGCATTGGGATGCGATCGCCCCATACGCGCCTTTGCGTTTTTGGCGTTTAATTGAAATAGGAGAGGGTCATGCATTGACTCTCTGTCCGCTACGAATTGATGAAAGAATTTTGCACTATTTACTCGGAATACAATATCTTGACGAACGGTTGACTGCGATCGTTGAGCCTTTGCTAGCTGGTAACGTTCTAGTGCCTTCACATCAAACTGTAGTAGAGAGAGTAGCAACCGTTTTGTCGCACGCTATAACCTTAGAAGAATTGCCGGTTATTCAATTTTATGGTAAAGATTTTGCCAATAAACGCGATATTGCAGTCGCAGCGTGTAAGATGTTGGGTTTGCAGCTAAATGTAATGTCGGCACAGGCGATCGCAGTGACACCAAATGAATTAAATAATTTTATTCGCTTGTGGAATCGAGAGATTCTTTTAAGTAGGAATGCCTTACTGATAAATTGCAATGAATTAGATCCAAATGACGTGTCCCGTGTGAAGGCGATCGCGCATTTAATTGAGCGTTTGCACGGTGTCTTAATTATTACTAGTCGAGAAAAAATGACTGTAAAACAACGCCCAGCAGTTAGCTTTGAGATTCACAAACCAACCTCAGACGAGCAAGGTACGTTATGGCGAGAGACACTGGGCGATCTAATTCCCCAGTTAAACGGTGAGGTCGATACTTTGGTAAAACAGTTCAACTTGAGTACTGTCAGCATTCAAGCCGCTCGTGCGGAAGTTGTAGGACACTTGAGCCAAAAACAGGAAAACGAGATTGATCGCATTTTATGGGACGTGTGCCGCATACAAGCACGCCCGCGTTTAGATGAACTCGCTCAGAGAATTGAATCAGTAGCCGGTTGGGAAGACTTAGTGCTACCACCGTTGCAGAAACAGATCCTGCATGAAATAGCAGCTCATGTACGTCAACGAATCACTGTATATGGCTCGTGGGGATTTGGTGGTAAGAGTGCGCGGGGATTGGGTATTAGCGCCCTTTTTGCAGGTGCTAGCGGTACGGGTAAAACCCTAGCAGCTGAAGTTCTGGCAAATGAATTGCATCTCGACCTGTATCGGATTGACTTGTCTTCGGTTATTAGCAAGTATATTGGCGAAACAGAAAAGAATCTTCGGCAAGTCTTTGATGCAGCAGAGGAAAGCGGGGTGATTTTATTATTTGATGAAGCTGATGCTTTATTTGGCAAGCGCAGTGAAGTCAAAGACAGCCACGATCGCTATGCCAATATTGAAGTTAGCTACCTATTGCAACGCATGGAATCATACCCTGGCTTGGCAATTTTGACAACTAATCTGAAGAGTTTGATAGATACAGCATTTTTACGTCGTATTCGCTTTGTGCTTCAGTTTCCCTTTCCAGACGCGATCCAACGAGCCGAAATTTGGCGGCGAGTTTTCCCTGCAAGTACTCCCACCGAAGGGATAGATCCGATGAAGCTAGCAAAGTTGAATGTTGCAGGGGGCAACATCTACAATATTGCTCTCAATGCAGCTTTTCTCGCTGCTGAAGCTGGAGAATCGGTGCAGATGAAACACTTATTACGTGCAGCCCAAGCTGAGTATGCCAAATTGGAGAAACCTTTGACTGATGCAGAAGTGGGTAGTTGGACTCAGCAATCGAATTACAGCTAGAGGACCAGATGGAATTGATTGCTGTCATTCAGGGAGTGATGCCATCAGCTTTGAGTTTGGATGGGGTTTATTTTACATATTTAACTCAAGCTTGAAGCACAAAGATAACAAAAACTAGAGTGGTTCACAAATAATGAAAAAATCACTTTTTTAAAATAATTAGAGTGAATTTTTTGAGCGGTGAGAGTGTGAGTTGTGAATTGGGCAGTATTGTAGATGTAATGTATGTTCTTTGGTATTGAGTCGATTTTTGATGGATTCTTCGCAACAGTTAAAGCAGTTACTCAGCGCTGACATACCTAGCTTAACTCAGATCTTGCAGCATTCTCGATAAGCAAGAATGGGTAAAGGTTTGAGGATAATTTCAAAATCGAATTGTGCAGCAATGTCAGCATTGACTCGGATGAACCGCAGCAATTGTAACCACAGAACCGAGGGAAACAGTACAGTTAATGCCAAATCACTGGCAGCTTTCCAATCCAGGACAGGAGGTAGTGACCATTGGTCAATCCAATGCGCCAATAGATAGGCAATTAGCGCTCTTGATGAGCCAGCGATAGACACCAAGTTTCGTAGTTTGCCCAAAGCGATGCAGCCCAAAACGATGTTTGCTCGTTTTGAAAAAGCCCTCAATGCAAGAGCGCTTACGTCCTAGCCGCACCAGATAAATGCCAGAGTAAGGATGGGTAGAAACGACAAAGCGCAGTTCTCGCTTGCCTTCGGCTCGTTTGAGCCAGAACCAGGACACCGTCAGTGGCTGTGTGTCTCCCGCTAAATACACCTGTTGTCCACGGTTGGCATGGCGATACAGTTGCTTTAGATGACGACCGTCCTGCATTTTGCGATTGCAGCGCATCCCCACGACTGCTCGCCACGACTGCTTTCGCACTGCTTTGAGAAACTCTACGGTGCCAAACTCCGTATCTGCCTGTACAATGACCACCCTGCCCTGACTCAACTGGGTTGGAACCGTTGCCAACAACTTGCAGGCTAATTGTACTGGGCGCTTGATAGCCTTTGCCCCGCCAGACCCGAAAGCTCCAAGGCACTCGCCACTCACCCACCACCAGGTACAATACTACTAAATGTAATCCCCGCTTACCGTTAAGTATTCTCACCCAGGGGTCAGGTGCCTTGGGGTCATTCGTCGGCGTACTCAACTGCAAAAACTTGCCGCACTTTTCGAATGTCGTTAGATCGATCGACACTCGCAAAGGAGTGCTTGGATGAGGGGGATGAGCGGTCACTTGCTGCAACACCATTTGACGAGTCGTGCGAATCACGCTACGAGTAGACCAATTGTAGTGATTCAAAAATCGACTCAATGAAGAAGCGGATTTCACCTGGGTGTGCTGGGGTAAAGGATATCCTTGAGCTTCAAGAAACAGCCCGAACAGGGCGTTTAGACTGGCTTTCTGGTATGTGCTAGGCATTAAGCAAAGAAGGCTATAGACTAGCCCTTGGGCGTATTCGACGATGGTTTCCATAATCGTCAACTCAAATTATTCCTACGCCCTTTCTTCCAGATTTTGGCTCTTTTGGCAACCCTTTATTGAGAATGGTGCAAGATCTCAGTTAACCCGTGTAACAGTGATCCGGGTGCTGTCGCAACTGATGCAGATGAATTTAATCTCTGGCGATCGCACGCCAGGAAAGAAATCGGTGTTTTATCTAATGCCGTTTTCTGATTGGCGCATACTTGCACCACAAGAAAAGAAACAGGCGATCGCGCAGCCAAGTAAAGTCGTCCAATTCAGAGTCAGTCATACCACTCAACCAAATTCAGACAGTTGTAAAACAGGTTTACAGGTAAATCAAATTAACACCCAAGAGCAGGGCAGACAAGATAACCCTATGGGGTTATCTTGTCTGCCACCTGCCGAGAAACCAGTTAACGAAATTGACGTGTCAACCAGTAAAACAGGTAGCTTGGAGGAAAAGCTCATCCTAGCAAGAGAGCGGGGATGGCGCGATACAGGGACGTGGTGGAACGATTTGGGAATTCAGGTAGTGACGGTGAACCGTTTTGTAGTCTCAGTTGCCGAGTTCATGCAGCGATCACTCGACAGCTTTGATGTTGGGCAACAAGTTTGTGCCGAAGGTTTGAGAATGTGCCGCGAACAGATCGAAAAAATCAAACAAAGAAAGAATCAACTACTTGGCAATCGGGCATTAGCAATTGTATGAGCAGGCAATGAATTAGAGCGGAGTTTTTGCTATGGACAATCAGACCGATCGCAGCACGGATGTCGTTTGCAATTTCCGAATAGGCGATCGCGTAATAGTTGCGGTTCATCCACTGTTGGCTGGTATATCGGGTGAAATTACGGCGCTACCTTCTCCTGACGCGGGCATCGTAGCACTTGATGGTGGTACAAGAGAAAGGATATCGCTGTCGTGTTTGAAATCGGCAAATCGTTTAATGTCAAACGATGTTCCAAATGGAACATCGTTTAATGTTGAAGTATTATCGTCGGCTCCGATGACAGCAGAAGAAGCCAGAGCGACAATTGAGCAGATAAATCGGCTGTGCAATCAAATTCGCGCATTGCTTGTAGAACTAGAAACAAGAGAGGGCTACCTAGCCTTGGGTTTTAATAGCATGGCGCAACTGATGAACTCAAACTTGTTTGTCAAAGCACGCTCGACACTTCAGAAAGAGTTGCTTGCAGGCAGAATCGAAACTCAATATTTACACGTTCCAGTGGGAACGTTTAGCGAATCGCATCTACGTCCACTTTCTAAACTCAAGCCAGAGTACTACATAGAGGTGTTATCCCAGGCAACTCAGAGCGCAGGCGATCGCCCGATGACTGCTCGTGACGTAAGTGCTGCGGTGGCAACAATGCTACTAACTGATAAAAATGCAGCAAAACGCAGTATTGTGGATGTGGTCAAGGAACGCACTTATGTTCCATTGTGCGAGCGTAGCTCTTGTCGAGTTGAGGATGCAATTGTAGTGAGAGCATTCAAGAACGCAGACTTACGACCCTACGATGGTTATTGGGGGATCGTTCAATATATTGGCAACAATTGCTTTCACATATATATTAGCCTCAAAGGTGAAACGATCCAATGTCGAGAAGAAGAAGTGGAACAGATAGACATGACTGATGGCGATGGTCGCGAAGCGAACCGCCTTCGGCATCGCATTACTTTATTGTCAGTTTCATCGCGAATTAGTAACTTGTTGAAAGCCGATCTCGAAGCGGTAGATTATGCAATTTTGGAGACGATACAGCGGTCGTTGTATTTGACACCAAGGCAGTTGATGCACCTGGAACTTATGGAAAAAGATTATGGCGTGAGTCAGTGAAGGGCGATCGCACGCAACTCCCTTCTACAAACAAGCAGGGGTAGGGAATTGGGGGACGAGGAGCAATTCACGACAATCCCTTTGTTGGACTACGACTTGAATTGTGGTAAATTCTGGTAAAGAATTGTACTGATGCTGTCAACTAGTCATAGGAATAACACAATCAAAGGTTGTGGCTGTTAATACTAATGTAGAAGTAGTACCTTAGTGAAAAGTGCTTCGAGTCGAGCTTCAATGACAAAGCCAGAGCCAGTTAGTCACGTTCTCCTCGCAACACCAACTCACACGCAAAGCAGTGGGAAGCAAGCAGTAGTCATTGGTGGCAGTATTACTGGCTTGTTAGCGGTACGAGTCTTACTCGACCACTTTGAGCAGGTGACGCTTGTAGAGCGAGATCGCTTTCCCCAACAGCCGTCATCACGCCCTGGTATTCCACAAGCAAATCAAGTCCACGTTATCCTCACTCAAGGACAGCGAATTCTCGAAAGGCTGTTTCCTGGCTTGAAGGACGAGCTAACAGCAGCAGGTGCGCCTACTGTAGATTGGATCGCTGACTGGATAGTATTAGGAGCTTGGGGTTGGGGACCACGCTTTGCTTCCGGCTTTACTGGTTATACCTGTAGCCGCACCTTCCTCGAATGGGTACTTCGACAGCGGCTGACCCAAGAGCGGCGCTTGCAAATACTGGAAGGATGCCAGGCCACCCAGCTGTTAACTAACACGAATAAATCCCAGGTGACAGGAGTAAGATGCCGTTACCGGGCAGGAGTAGATCCAACTACCCCACCCCAGACACGAGATTTCGCTGCCGATTTCATCGTGGATGCAACAGGTCGTAATTCTGCCCTGCCCCAGTGGTTAGCTGCTCTAGGCTATCCTTCACCACAAGAGACGATTGTGAATTCATTTTTGGGTTATGCTAGCCGTTGGTATCAGCGACCCGAAGAACCCAGGGTAGATTGGCGAGGAGCAACAATTATGTCTAAGCCACCCGACGCAGGGCGTGGTGGCGTACTCTATCCAGTAGAAGGCAACCGTTGGGTCGTGACTCTAGGGGGTGTCGGTCGCGACTATCCACCGACTAGCGAAGCTGATTTTTTCGAATTTGCTCGCAGCCTTCGCAGTCCGATAATTTATGAAGCAATCAAAGATGCACGACCCCTCTCTGGGGTATATGCCTACCGAAGAACGGAAAACCGCTGGTATCACTACGAACAGCTATCTAGGCTACCGGAAGGAGTGGTAGTTATGGGAGATGCAGTCTGTGCTTTTAATCCAATCTACGGTCAAGGAATTACAGTCGCAGCGATGCAAGCCCTCACTCTAGACAAGTGCCTCCAGCAGCAGAATCGATATGATCGTGACTCCCGCTCTGGGCTGACGCGACGCTTTCAAAAGCAATTAGCCAAAACAATTGCGACTCCGTGGTTAATGGCAACCGGAGAAGATTTGCGCTGGTCAACCACAGTAGGAGAGCAGCCGGAGCTGATGACTCAACTGACGCAGCGATACTTCGACCGAGTACTCAGGTTAATGATAGATGCCCCTGACGTGTATCAGAAGTTTTGGGCAGTAGTCCACATGGTTGAACCGCCGACAGTACTATTCCAACCCAGTATTATGGCAAGAATATTCTTTCAGGTAGTCACGGACAAATTTTTCAGAGGAAGTGACTTTGAGAAAAACTCGATATTCAAGCAGTAGAGTATGTAGGGAGAAATTTATTTTCTCTCGATTCATGTAAAAAGTCGTTGCATAGCCAAATTGGAATGCGCTGTTAATGTTACAAGCAGAGAATAATCAAATCGCAATTCTTCAAGGAAAAATACTGCATGACCCAAGCCAGATCGGATATCACCCTCAAATTCAACGAATTGCCCCAAGTCAAGCCAGCAGAGAATAAGAAGGTAGAAATTATCCTGACCGACCAAAATGGAGTCCACGTTTACCGCTTTGCTGAATGCCAAGAGTTGGCGCGCTCGCGGAAGCTGATGCGGCAAGTTTTAGTGACTGGGGTGGAGCGGTAAACGGGAAGTTGGGGCAACGTACGGCAGATGGTTTTGAGGTTCTAGAAGCAGGGGTGAGGATTTTCGAGAAAAAATTTAAGGAGCCAGCGGCGGAAGTTGTCTCTACCAGTTAATGTCTGTTAGTTGCGCTTCGCACTTTGAGTCGAGCGCGTGGAAGCTAACTGTTAGGAGCAACTTTATCTTTGAACAACTTGCCAGGAGCGAAGCCAGGAACGCGAGTGGCAGGGATTGTCATCTTCTCGCCAGATCTGGGATTACGCCCTTCCCTCGCCGAGCGTTGGCGCGGCTCAAAAGAACCAAAACCGACTAAGGAAACTTTATCGCCGGTAGACACGACTTCCACAATTGTCTCTGTAATGGCACTGAGGATGAGATCGGCATCTTTCTTGGTGACATTAGTTTGGATGCAATAACATCAACGAGTTCTGCTTTATTCATCGTAATTAAGGCTCATCAGGTCGCCGTCATTGTAGTGTAGGAAAAAGGCAATGGCAATTGTAGTGCTTTAAACTTCATACTAACCTACCAATAAAGCTTTCATCTCCCCAACAACTTCGTACAACATAGCCGTCCAAATAGGTGCGATTGTTACTTAGTTGTGAGTATTTCACGGGTCTAAGATCAGTTTTGCTTTCCTAATGGGACTTTAAAACTTTCTAAGCCCAAATATAGCCGAACTTAGCTCTGTGAGAGGCAAATACATCAACATGCTCATTAAGCCAGCGGACCAAACGAAACTCGACTGCGGTGCGGAATGCCTCCAATGCTTCGGCAAAAGTTTGTAAGGGTTTGGTTGCCCAACGTCTGCGGAATCCGCCGGTCAACTGATGCCAAAGGATGAAGGTGTAAGCGATGAACACTAAAACCCAATGACGCTTCATACTCAGAGCATCCCGAACTTGATACTCACTCAAACCCAACCAGCCCTTGGCTTCTCGATAGAAGACCTCCACCCAGTTGCGAGCAGAATATGTTTGAGCTACCCAAGCCGCACTGACTTGGTTGTCAGAGGCATTGGTGAGAAAGTAATCCACCTCCGTCGCTTGCTCGAAACTAGAGGCATTGAGTTGAATCGCCAGCCAGCGAGTGTGCCTTCGAGCTTCGGAACGTGAACTGGTAACAGCGCCACCCAAACTGTCCGGGGCTGCTCCAGATTGAGTTGCACAGGTGTGAACTGCTCCACTGCCAAGGTTTGAGCAATAGCTTCTAATCCCTGCTTACGAGCAGACTCATCACCTGATGTTTGAGCAGTAACTTGGCGGTTTTGGCGATTGCTGCCACGTAAGTTAGGTTTCTCGACTCCAACTGCTTGAGAAAAGGCGTGTTATTACCGTAGCCTGCATCAATTACAGTCACACCCGGTCGATAACCGCGCTTCAAGCATTGGTCAACCAAGTCTAGAGCCAGGTCAGGTTTTTCTGGAAGTTGGGGTCTGCCTTGCCTTGCTCGAATAAACTTGCGTGTTGATAGAGTGCAACATCTAACGGCAGACGTCGCACTCCATCATACAAGTAGGTAGTCAGCAGCACAATACCATTGTCAGTCTTGCCAATCTCCCCAATGTACTGCCGTCCTACCCCATCAGTAGCCGCACCACTTTTGCGATGTCCCGAATCATCTACAATCAATGTGAAACCTTGACTCGGGGTCGTCTGGCGACACTGGTGCATCACCTCCAACCGCCGATTATTTAGCTTGACTTCATCCCAAGGGGCATTGTTGAGAAAATGTCTGAGGCTGTTGTAGGAGCCATCTACTGTATTTGTGACCAGTTGGCTCAGGTTTTTGCGCTGACTCTCACCCAGCAGTCCCCTAGAGCGTGTTATGCACTTTGCCTTACCAAATCTACAAATCGCCTGAGCATTATGACGGCAAAGGCAACAAAATGAAAACCAACTAATGTCTGTGCTAAACGTTCATAATCTCTTGTTAAGCGCCGAAAGCGCCCAGTCCACGCAAAACTTCGCTCCACTACCCACCTGCGAGGAAGTAAAACAAATCCCTTCTTGGCTTCTGGTAGTTTGACGACTTCCAATTGGATACCTTCTACGGCAGCCTCCTGAGCGGCTTGTTCTCCGGTATACCCTTGATCCACAAAGGCAATTTCCACCGTCTCACCAGTAATTTCTTGCACTTGTTGAGCAAGTTCCTGTACCTGGGAGCGGTCTTGTTCGTTCGCAGGGGTCACTACCAGTCCTAACAAATGTCCCAGAGTATCAACTGCAACATGTGTACCTTGCTGCCCTTCTTGCGTTTACCACCGTCATACCCAGCTCGTCCTCCACTTTCAGGGGTTGACTGTAGGGTGCGACTGTCGAGAATCACCGCAGTTGGGGTCTCCTTGCGTCCGGCAGCCAACCGCAGTAGTGTTCGGAGGTCGTCTACAATTGCCTCAAATACTCCTGCATCAATCCACCGTTGAGTTTGCTGATAAACTGCTGCCCAAGGCGGAAGGTCATGCGGCATCATGCGCCAAGAGGCACCAGAGCGAACCAGCCAACGCAACCCGTTAAACACTTCCCTGAGACTATGTTCTCGTTGCGGTGCTTCTTCGCTCATCAAAGTAAGATAAGGGGCAACAAATGTCCACTCGTCATCACTGACATCAGTAGGATATGCTTTTCTTTCCATATTCCTACTCTAGCGATCCTAAAAGTTCATAACACCCTCTAGATAAACACGAAATTCCTGCCGCTGCTTCTGACGCGAAAATACATCATCAAACCGACGACACCAGTTCTCAAAGCACTGCGGCATCGCTGCTGGTACTTGATCTTTCACCTTACGTTGCTCCTGTCGAGACTGACGTAAAACGCAACTCCTACCCGCATTCTAGCTCAATTTGCTCCATCTTTCTTACAAAGTCCCACTAAGCAGGAATTGGAGTACGGTCTCTTCTCTAGAAATAATATCAGCTCTGCCGTCCATTCCCAACTGGAGTAAACACTGATTTTTGCCTTGACCTAAAGCCAGGCTTTCTGGCTTAATCGTCACCTCGTAGAAAGCAGTAGCTGTATTAGGGTTCCGACTAGAAGCAGTGGTGGAATTGGTTGTAGTAGTACTATTGTGTTGAGGTTTAACGGTATCTGCGGAAACTTGGCTCACTTTACCTTTGAGCGTACCATAGTCTGGATAAGGACAGGCAGAAACCCGCATCTGTACATCTTGACCTGATTTCAACTTACTTTTATCCTCGATAGCCACCGCTGCCTCAATCTCTAAAGAAGCATCACTGGGGACAATTTCAGCAATTTCTTCTCCAAGACGTACAGTTTGACCGGGGTTACGCAGGTTGAGCTTGAAGACAATACCATTTGCTGTGGCAGTAATAACAGTCTGGCTAATATCAGTTTCCACTTGCTGGAGTTCACGAGTGTTCTGAGCTAGCTGTTGTTGAATTTCAATTCGTTGCTGGATTAGGGTAAGGCGTTCCTTGTCTAAGGTAGCTTCGTTGGCTTCTGCTGCTGCTTTTGCTTGGGCAATCTGCTGGGAGGCGATCGCTACTTCTGCGTTACTAGGATCGAGGGCAGCTAGAGCACGTTGCACTCTAGCTCGGGTCGCTTCAACCTCTTGTTGTTGCTGCTGGACCTCCAGTTGTGCTTCCTCCAATTGATTCTTGGAAACTGCCCCATCTTCTGCGATCGGCTGATATCGCTCCCGCTTCGCTCTAGCTACATTTAAAGCCGCCACTGTTGACTTGAAGTTAGCCTCAGCTTCTTTGACTTCGGCAATGGTAGTCATTTGCTTGTTTTGATAGTCTCGGCGGCGACCACTCAGTTCCGCTTGGGCTGCGGTGATACTACGATTGTTACGGTTAGTTTCTGCTTTGAGTTGCCGATTTACAGCACTAAGAAGAGCGTTGATTTGAACAAGTTGTAACTGAGCTTGCTGAATGCTAGTGTGCAGTTGACTTTTTTTGGTTTGCAGTTTCGAGTCGTCGATAGTTGCGATCGCATCTCCTTGTTTAACAACTTGAGGTAGTCCTACACAAGTAAGGATGAGTTATAGTGATGAATGAAATACCAGATAGCTCCAATATGGTTATCCAACTTTTTCGAGAAGGATAACTGAGATCTTGCACCATTCTCAATAAAGGGTTGCCAAAAGAGCCAAAATCTGGAAGAAAGGGCGTAGGAATAATTTGAGTTGACGATTATGGAAACCATCGTCGAATACGCCCAAGGGCTAGTCTATAGCCTTCTTTGCTTAATGCCTAGCACATACCAGAAAGCCAGTCTAAACGCCCTGTTCGGGCTGTTTCTTGAAGCTCAAGGATATCCTTTACCCCAGCACACCCAGGTGAAATCCGCTTCTTCATTGAGTCGATTTTTGAATCACTACAATTGGTCTACTCGTAGCGTGATTCGCACGACTCGTCAAATGGTGTTGCAGCAAGTGACCGCTCATCCCCCTCATCCAAGCACTCCTTTGCGAGTGTCGATCGATCTAACGACATTCGAAAAGTGCGGCAAGTTTTTGCAGTTGAGTACGCCGACGAATGACCCCAAGGCACCTGACCCCTGGGTGAGAATACTTAACGGTAAGCGGGGATTACATTTAGTAGTATTGTACCTGGTGGTGGGTGAGTGGCGAGTGCCTTGGAGCTTTCGGGTCTGGCGGGGCAAAGGCTATCAAGCGCCCAGTACAATTAGCCTGCAAGTTGTTGGCAACGGTTCCAACCCAGTTGAGTCAGGGCAGGGTGGTCATTGTACAGGCAGATACGGAGTTTGGCACCGTAGAGTTTCTCAAAGCAGTGCGAAAGCAGTCGTGGCGAGCAGTCGTGGGGATGCGCTGCAATCGCAAAATGCAGGACGGTCGTCATCTAAAGCAACTGTATCGCCATGCCAACCGTGGACAACAGGTGTATTTAGCGGGAGACACACAGCCACTGACGGTGTCCTGGTTCTGGCTCAAACGAGCCGAAGGCAAGCGAGAACTGCGCTTTGTCGTTTCTACCCATCCTTACTCTGGCATTTATCTGGTGCGGCTAGGACGTAAGCGCTCTTGCATTGAGGGCTTTTTCAAAACGAGCAAACATCGTTTTGGGCTGCATCGCTTTGGGCAAACTACGAAACTTGGTGTCTATCGCTGGCTCATCAAGAGCGCTAATTGCCTATCTATTGGCGCATTGGATTGACCAATGGTCACTACCTCCTGTCCTGGATTGGAAAGCTGCCAGTGATTTGGCATTAACTGTACTGTTTCCCTCGGTTCTGTGGTTACAATTGCTGCGGTTCATCCGAGTCAATGCTGACATTGCTGCACAATTCGATTTTGAAATTATCCTCAAACCTTTACCCATTCTTGCTTATCGAGAATGCTGCAAGATCTGAGATAAGGTATCTCTAACCAAGCGAGAAACTCTTTGGCGTAGGGTGCAGTTAAACCGCTCAATTAAGCTGGTCTGACCACTCTTTTTACTAACAGCGCGATGTCTGGACTGAGGAATCACTTGCTCATAAGCCTCCCAAAAATCTGTATAGCAGGCGGCACATTGTTTATACGCGCTTGGTAGCGAGTGCCATAAACCTCGTGCACCGCCACGAGAGCGGTCGCCAACATAGCAGCCGACAATTTCTCCACTCTTCCAGTCCAAAGCTAACCAAACCCACTGCTTATTGCCTTTATTGCCAACAAAAGACCACATCTCGTCACACTGGATAGTTAAGCGCCCTTTTTTTTCTCCTCAACTTCAACTTGTCGTGGAGTTGTTTCATACTTAGTATTGACGTAAGTCTGTAACCATTGTTCTGATACTCCTGTAACTCTGCTAACTCCTGCTAGGGAAAGCCTTTCCAACAACAATTTGTCGATTAAATCTCTTGTTTGTTGTCCTATTACTTTTTTGGTTGGATTCTGGACAAACTGTCTGCTGCAAGCTTTACACTTGAAGTTCTGCTGACCATTATGGATTCTGCCGTTCTTCACAATCCGAGTTGCTTGACAACGGGGGCAAGTAAGACTAGCTGCTGACATGGTTCACAGTTGAAAGACCTCTTCTCTATACTTACATCCTTACTTGTATAGGACTACCCGAATTTTATATCAGGATTAGATGACCTGAGTTTGAATTATCTAGTGGCAATTCGCTCAAACCATTCTGTGGACTTACTCCCTAGACAACACACCCAATATTTGAAGTGGCATAGATTCAAAAGGGTGTTTTCTGATTTAAGTAGTGAAAATCGATTTATTAGAGAAATAATTCACGGCAAACGTAGAGAACATAGGTATTGGCAGATCACTACAGACATTGAAAAGTTACCTGAGAATTCAACTTGGTATGTCATGAGTAAATACCCAGATATTACCCCAAGAGAGGTTGGTAACTTCTACGGATTAAGGACATGGGTAGAATATGGCTTAAAGCAAAGTAAAAATGAATTAGGTTGGGCGGATTATCGTTTTACTCGCTATCAAGATATTGAGCGATGGTGGGAGATTGTATGTAGTGCCTATCTCATGGTTAGTCTTCATTCAGAATCTCTGCGTCCTTCTCCTCCAGATTCTCGATCAACATTTGCTTCTCATCCTTGGTGGGATAATGGTAAAGGTTGGAAGAATATTCTTAACAATCTTCGTCTTATTCTTCAACCTTTTACCCTATTTAACTTAATTCAACCTTGGCTTTCAGTTTTTTCTATTCCTCAATTATCTTTGGAATTTGCTAAACTTCAATCCATTGTTTATTGCCTTACCTCTTCCATTTTTACCTTCCTAACTCACCCTGATTTCCATTTTTCTTCTGCCTAAAGTGACACAACAGGGTTAATTTGATATGCTTCCTTGTCAAGATAACACGTATCCAGGGGCAAAAACCTTACGTCAAAATCCCCTAGAAGGCGATCGCGCTGCAATTAATCGCCTCAACCGATCGCAACGAGACGCACTGGTACAGACTTTAGTCAATGTCTTTACTCCCAACACCTCCACACCTCCCACTACCGAATCTCCAACCAACAACCAACCACCGACTACCGACAACCAACAACCAACTCCAACCTTTTCTCAGCTAAAACCAGGAGATGCAGACTTGTTGAAATGAACTAGTGAGTAGTGAGTAGTGAGTAGTGAGTAGTTACTGCTCTCTGCTCCCTGATTACTGATTTCCTCTTGACACGGGTAGCATAACATCATAGTCTAGCAAGAGTTAATGAAAATTATTGCCAATAGCTTTCTATGGGTTCTGATAACATTGCCATCCAGCAGCGAGAGAAAGAAGCGCGATCGCTGAAGACTCTTTTAGCTTGTAGTTTGGTTGGTTCCCTGGCTTTACACGTCGGTCTGCTATATGCAGGTATTGATAAATTATGGCAAAGGAATTCTACCCAACCAAAACCCATAGAAGTTGTTATCGTCGATCCTCCTAAAAAACCAGAGGTCAAGAAGCCAGAACCAAAACCACAGCCACCAAAACCAAAACCACAGCCACGGCGAGTACAACAGCCCAGAGTTAGGCAGCCTCAAAGAGTAGTACGTCAGTCGCCTCCCCCAAGAGTCGTTAGGGCTACTCCCAAACCCGTACCTCGCGCTATTACACCGAAGCCCACGCCTGCCCCATCTCCAATAGCCACACCTAATCCCCAGCTAAGAAATCAGCTATCGAATCTTAGGAGTGAAAGGGCAGAGCAAGCAAAAGTCTTAACTGGTAGAGGTAATCCTCAAGCACCCGTTGTAGCTCCTAGCCCTAGTACGGGTACTGGTAGAACTCCTGTAGCGACAGGACCGAGAACCGTCAGGCAACCTCGAAGTGAGGGTGATTCTGAGGGTTCTAACACTCTTACTTGTCGCCGTTGCCCTCAGCCTAGTTATCCAGCTAGCGCTAGAAGGCGGGGAGTGGAGGGCGTTCCCAAAGTTGCTTTCTATGTAGGTTCGGATGGGAATGTTAGCAACGTGCAGTTAGTGCAGTCTAGCGGTGATGCAGACCTAGATGCAGCAGCACTCAAGCAGGTAACTCGTTGGAAGTACAACGATCTCAAAAGGGGAAGGCGTGTTGTGCTGAGAGTGCGTTTTGTTCTCAACTAATGTCAGAGCCAATATTGCATTTAGACTCGATCGCAAATGCGATCGGGTTTAGACTTTCAAATTTCCCAACTTTAAAGATCGTATAAAAAAATACTTGTTTTCATACAGTTATGAAATACTTAAAACTTAATGCTATTTACTTGCATTAATAATGCTAAAATTTTCTAGTCGAAGATAGATTTAAAACTCAGTAATTCAGAGTGCAATTCGTGCCCGAACTGTACTGAATTACTGTAGCTTTGCGTGAGGAAATACAGTGAATAAAATGCATTTGGTCAGTTGTGTGGGACTGGCTGGAGTTGTTGTAACTGTTGTGGCACAGCCAGTAAGAGCTGACGTTGTCGAGGTAACTGCTGTAGAAATTCAGCCGACAGCGTCAGGAACGGAAATTGTCTTAAAAACAGCGAGTAACGAATCGCCACAAGTTTTTACATCCCGTTTCGGCAAGACTTTTGTTGCTAACGTTGTCAATACTCAATTACAGATTTCAGATAGAAACAAACTGCGACAAATAAATCCTGTAAAGGGGATTGCGGCAGTGACAGTTAGCGAGGCTGGAGCCAATAGTCTGCGTATTGTGGTGACGGGTGAGACAGAATTACCAAAAGTACGGGTACAACAAAGCAAAAATAGTTTGGTTTTGAGTGCAACTACATCTGCAACAACTGCAACTCAACCACCAGCAGCAGAAACTACAGAAATCCAATCTCCACCACCAGAAGCTACCCCAAATGCAGCAGAACCAGAAACACCAGCAGAAGGGGAAGAACAAGAAATCGTCGTCACTGGAGAACAAGAAACTGGGTACAGCGTACCCAATGCAACCACTGCGACTAAAACTGATACTCCTTTACGCGATATTCCCCAATCTATTCAAGTCATCCCTCGTCAGGTGATAGAAGATCGCCAGATAGTTCGTTTTTCTGAGTTGGCTGATAACGTCAGTGGAGTCCAACCTCAGTCAGGTTATGGCGGTTTATCCTCCCAAGGTTATTATCTTCGCGGTTTCCCTTTAGATTTTGAAGCATACCGCAATGGTTTTCGAGATTTTGGCTTCATTACTCCGCGTGATGTTGCCAATGTTGAGCGAGTAGAGTTTCTCAAAGGTCCAGCATCAGTACTTTATGGTAGCGGCTTTGGTTTTAGCGGACTCGTCAATACTGTAACGAAAAAACCGCAAGCTGAGCCTTTCTATAGATTAAATGTCACAGTTGGCAATTATGACTTTTACCGCTCCGCGCTAGATTTCACGGGTTCTTTGACTGAGGATAAATCGTTACTTTATCGCTTGAATGTTGCTTATGAAAATGCTGACAGCTTCCGCGATTTTAATGAAAACGAGAGTATCTTTATCGCACCCTCACTAACTTGGCAAATTGGTCCGCGCACTACTCTCACTACTGAACTAGAGTATCAGAATTACGATTATGTCTTCGATCGCGGCTTACTTCCTTCTGAAGAATTTTTAGATCTACCCATTAGTAGATTTTTAGGAGAACCAGACGTTAATGATGCCGACTTTAAATCGTTTTACGGCACTTATAACTTCGAACATGAATTTAGCGATAACTGGAAGTTTAGACAGGGATTTAACGTAGTTAACATTAAGGGTAATACTGAATATGTCACTACCAGCAATTTCGAGCAACCCTTTTTAGAGGAAGATGGTCGGACACTGCCACGTAACGCGCAACGCTCGGATGAAAGTTCAGAAAATTACACGCTACAAAATGAATTTTTTGGCAAGTTTAATACAGGCTCTCTCCGTCATAATGTATTGTTGGGAGTAGAGCTAGCTCGTTATAGATTTGCTTATGATTTTGAAGACGCGGCTATTGCTTCCCTTGACATCTTTGAGCCAGTTTATGGTGCTGAATCTGAACCATATATTCCAACTTCCGGTGAAGAATATGGTGCAGACACTGTTGGTATTTACGTACAAGACCTAATTGAGATTTCACCTAATCTCAAATTCCTAGCTGGAGGTCGCTTTGATTCAATCGATTCTTTCTACAAAGACACCTTAACTGATTCTTTTGGCTTCGAGCAATCTGATTCTGAATTTTCGCCACGACTCGGTATTGTTTACCAACCCAGCGAATCTACTTCTGTTTATGCCAGTTGGACTAATTCATTTAATCCAGAAATATTCAGTCGTAATCAGACAGGGCAACCTTTTGAGCCAAGCAAAGGCGAACAGTTTGAAATTGGAATTAAGCAAGGTTTTCTTGATGACAAACTCTCAGCTACACTGGCGCTTTACGAATTAACTAAAAAAAATGTCTTAACTGAAGATCCCACCGATCCTGATTTCAGTATCCAAACGGGAGAACAGAAAAGCCGTGGTGTCGAACTAGATATTGCTGGCGAAATATTACCAGGATGGAAAGTTATTGCTACCTATGCTTATACAGATGCCTTTGTCAGCGAGGATAACACGATTCCAGAAGGAAACAAATTACAGGGAGTGCCAGAACATGGTGCTAGTCTATGGACGACTTATGAAATTCAAAGTGGCAATTTACAAGGTTTAGGATTTGGTGCGGGGATATATTACGCAAGCGATCGCGAAGTTCAATTACCCAACAGCATTGAACTACCATCTTATCTACGTGCGGATGCCAGTATCTTCTATCGTCGCAATAACTGGCGAGCTGCTCTCAACTTCAAGAACATCTTTGATACTGAATATTACGCAACTCAAGGCTTTTATATTACTCCTCAAGCACCATTCACGATTTTGGGAACATTCTCTGTTGAGTTTTAACCAAATATGACCATCACTCTCTCTCAAACAGATTTTTGGGATCTGTTTGCATCCGAATCAAAAACTGAAGCATCAAACCAGTTAGAGACTGTCTATCAGTATCCTCAGCAATTAGGCAAAGGATATTTGCGAGATCATGGAACTCGGTACGGGGGTATGGCTGATGATTGTAGATGAAGTGCTGCATGATGATTTGGTAGTTAAATCACCCGTCCGCGAACATCCTATAGAATCGATCTTTCGGCTTTCAGGTAGTTCTAGTGTAAATGATGTCGCTCTCAAAGCCGGACAGCATCAACTCATTGGTAGTGGTAAGTAGCTAGGCAGATTTAAACATAAAACGTTCCAGTGTCCATCCCCCTTGTTGACTTCGATTCTCCATGCCCTCAATCATGGCATTTGCTAAATCATACTCGTTATCAAAAATCCTTCCGGCTATTTCATGGGTTTTGAGTTGATGCCACTGCGCTTCAATCAGATTCATATGTGAACTGTATTGGGGGAGAAAAAAGAGATATAGCCCTTTCGACTGCCACTGCTGCCAGTGCTCACGGGCAAGATGACTGGTATGAGCCGAACCATTATCTTGCACCACGACTGTGAGCCGTCCGGTTTGTAGCAATGTCTGCTCACTCTTTTGGGCAAGGAGCGTTCATCACTTTAACATAGCGTTCCTTGTGGAAACTGCCTTGTACCAGAGCATAGTCAAACGACTGCTCTGGTTGCCATATCCCTAGAATACTAATGCGGTCTCCATAGGATTTGACCTGCTCTTCGGTGTTTCTGCTCTCCAATGCGAGAGTAACTATAACTGACTGGACTTTCCAGACAACATCCCGATTCGTCAAGATACTTCAGGTCAATGTACCCTTCACAGGCAGCTAGTTGGAGTGTGTCTAAGTCAGCTTGCTTGAGTGCTTTGTACTCAGGATCTTGTCTGCCCCGTTGCGAGTGTCGAGTCCGCTTCCAACTAAAGCCCTTGCTGCTGCCAACGGCGGATGGTTTCGCGCACTGTCTGCTCTTGGCACTCAAAAATTTCGGCAATCGCTGGCACTACCCATCCTTGAGCATTGAGTCGAAGCATTTGTGCTCGATCTCGGGTACGTTGAGCAACGGTTTTGGCAACCCGAAGTTCACTCAACGTCCGGTCTTCTGACTCTGTCAAAACGATACGTAAAGGAGCAGGCATGAGTGGTCAAAATCAGCAAGTTTTTGGCTTTTCTCTATCTTACGTTTAATTATGCCCTACTACTTATTGCATCAGTAGATAGCGTACACGACCCAGGATTAGAACGACGTTTAGAAGTTAATATTCATATGGAACCTGACGTGTTGAAAAATTTTTTTGCCGATCCGTCAGGTGAGTTACCCGTCCAGTTACAATTTCTGATTAAAGAGAACGACTGGCAAACTTGGCTTACTCCCACAACAGTCATAACTTCTACAATGCAAACGATATTACAGCAAATATTGCATTGTCCCTATGAAGGGATAACGAAAAAAGTATATCTTCAAGGCAAAGTATTTGAACTGCTGGCTCTACAGCTAGAACCTTTACTTAAAAATCAGAAACCAAAGTGCGATCGCCGTCGCCTCAAACCCAAAGACATCGATCGCATCCATCACGCCAAAGAGATTTTACTCGCACGTTTAGAAAATCCCCCTTCTTTAATCGAGTTGGCACGGGCAGTAGGATTAAATGACTATAAGCTCAAAATAGGATTTCACCAAGTCTTCGGCACAACAGTCTTTGGTTACTTGCATAATTACCGTTTAGAGCGATCGCGCCAACTGTTAGAGGTAGGAGATTTGACCGTAACAGAAGGAGCCTATCCCACTAACTTTGGAAACCAGATGTAGGACGTGGCGAGGAGGAGGAAAGCATCAAAACATACTTTCAGGCGTTCCCATCGAACAACAAGTCTTCTGTACTTGCGTTGAAACCAGGAGAAAGAGCGCTCTTGTTGGTAGCGAGGTACAGTTTCTTTGATAGGTCTACCCTTGGGCTTTTTGCCTCTGATCTGCCGTTTTTTAATCTGCGGTCGGATACCTTTAGTTCGGAGTTTCTTACGCAACCATCTGGCATCGTATCCTTTATCAGCAGTAAGCACTTTGGGACGACGCTTAGGATTTCCCCGCTTGCCCGTCGCCAACCGGATTTGAGCTAGCATCGGCAGGACTTGTTGCCTTTCGTCACCACTCTTCAGGAGTAGTAATTGCTACAAGAGGCATACCATTGGCATCTGTAATACTGTGTATGAGGATACCTTTGCCTTTATAGCCATAAGCTACGCCTTCACCGCCACCTTTGCCAGGGGGAAAAAGGGTTCTGTTGCAAAAATCGCTGCCTCAGTAGTAAAATATTCTCTCTAGAGAGTTAATGCTACCCAGATGAACCCCAAGCACCCGTTTAAGTGGCGGCACTACCAAGCCGAAATCATCCTGCTGTGCGTCCGGTGGTATCTTCGGTATCCATTATTGTACCGCAACTTGGAGGAGATGATGACCGAGAGGGGGCTAAGCGTTGACCATACGACTATATCCCTGTTGTGTCACTCTCGGACAGCAAAAATCGAAGCTCATGACTGTAACCTTGATTGGCTCAAAGCTAGAAGCTTTATTTTCTAACAGTAACCAAAATTTATAGCCAAAAAGTTGAAAGCGAAGCGTCGAAAGCCTTTCAGAGATTAGCCTCTCCTAGAGTGACACAACAGGGATATATAGATGGGTGCAGCACTACGCCCCAGAACTAGAAAAACGTTGTCGCCCACATCTAGAGCGAACCAATGATTCTTGGCGAGTGAATGAAACCTATATTAAGGTGAAAGGTAAGTGGAAATATTTGTACCGAGCTGTTGATTCTGCTGGCAATACTATTGACTTTATGCTGAGTGCTAAAAGAGACAAACGAGCAGCAAAACGGTTCTTTTGCAAAGCACTGAAGACAGTTCATCCTCCAGCGCCACGAGTCATCAACGTAGATCGAAATGCTGCTTATCCCCCAGCCATCGATGAGTTAAAATCCGAGGAAACTCTAGATAGAATGTGCGAGATCGGGCAAAACAAATACTTAAATAATCTAGTAGAACAAGACCATAGATTTATTCAAAAGCTAGTGAATCTTGGTCTGGGCTTCAAATCATTTCATACTGCTAGAAGAATAGTTGTTGGATACGAAACTATGAATATGATCCGCAAGGGACAAATTCAACCAGTGAAAAAAGGTAATATTTTAGGGCAAGTAGAATTCGTGTCTCAAATTTTTGGAGTTGCTGCATAAAGTCCAATTACTTTACCGGAAAACTCTGTTCTCAAAATCTTTTTGCAACACAACCGTATTACTTGCTATGTTGAGAGCAGTGTTAATCCTTTTGTGCCAGTGGAAAGGGCGGAATGTGGGGTGGAGTTTAAGCTTCAGTATTTTTATGTAATAGATATGTAATAAATATAACAAAATTGTCCTAGAAGGGCGAGACTTTCAACCCAAAATTTTCGGTCAAGATTCTCTATCCTTAAAAAGTTTTTGCAACAACACCTAGGCGGAGGTCAAAATAATACGCAGCATTCATTGCAGGAAGAGTTAGTATCAAAGCGACCGAAGAAACTGAATTAGAGCAGTGCGATCGTCCTTTGACATCTTCGTAAACTTTTCCTTTGCATCTTTCGCTTCGCCTGCATGCCAGAGAATGGCTTCTTCGAGAGTACGCGCACGACCGTCATGTAAATAGCCAGAATAAGGAAGTACCGTCTGAGTTAAGCCAATTCCCCACAGCGGCGAGGTTCGCCATTCGGTTCCAGTGGCACGAAAATCGGGTCTACCATCGGCTAGTCCTGCTCCCATATCGTGAAGCATCAAGTCAGTGTAGGGATAAATAGTCTGGTTGCTCAATGCTGCAACTTCATGGCTTCCAGTACGTAGTGTAGACACATGACAAGCGACGCAGTTGGCTGAAGCAAATAACTTCTCTCCCTTTTGAACTTGAGGATTGTTTAGCATTGTGCGAGCGGGAACCGCCAAGGTTTGCACGTAAAACGTTGCTGCCTTAAGGGTTTCCCGATCGATTTCGCTGGAGCCATCGGGTTCGGGAAACATGGGACTAGTAACCCCCATATCATTCACGTAAGCTGAGGCTGTCTGCTGCAATAGATCGGGGTTATTGGCTTTCCAGCCAAAGCGACCCAGTACTTCTACTTGTTTGACAACATCCCACACATAGTTCGGGCGACCCGATATACCATCTCCATCGCGATCGTCAGGATCGGCTAGAGCGAGGATAGTTTTCTCTGGTATGGCTTCTAACAGCCCTAAACCAAAAACGGGTGAGGGAATCCGTAGGGATGTTTTAACTTCAGGCGGTAAGACTCGATTGTTCGTGCGGGTAATCTTGGCAAGCGGAGAGCGCAACTTGTAAGGCGTGCCATCAGCGTACCTCCCAAGTTGGTCCTGCCACTGAATCTCGACTTGGGCTTCTGGAGCGTGACCGTAAACCCCTTGCTCTTGAATCTGAGTTCCAATTCCTGGTACTGGCGGAGCATTGCCCAGACTAACAGCCGCTTCAGGATGATAATTTTGCTCCAGCACTGGAGCATCACCCTGTTCGCTTGGCAACTCCTTACCGTTCTGGCGCGGATTACTAACTCGTACCAAAAGCTGTCCCTTTTCCGGCATTCCTCGACCGTCTTTAATATGACAGCCCGTACAGGAGGTGTTATTGAATAATGGACCTAATCCTGGATTTACCTTTGCCGGTGGAGTAACAAAAGCTGCATCGAAGGCGCGATCGCCTTCGATATGCAGCGCTAGCATTTTCTCACTTAAATTAGGTGCGGGTTGCTCGTAGCCATGAGATGTCCGGTTGCGAATAGTTGTGTCTCCTCCGGAGCGGGCAATTTGCATTTGAGATGAGGCGGGATAATGAAAAGAGAGAGATAAAATGGCACCAGCGATCGCTGCTACCAACCCTATAAACACAAACTGACAGCTTCTTTTCAACCCCGACCGCGATCGCAATAGTTTCATGACTAATTCTGTACCAGTGGTAAGACCTGTTTTTCAATAGTTGAGTGAAGCGTCAAGATTGCTTCCCGCGCTGCCTGGATTTTTGGTTTAGCCTTGGAGCTGCATAGGGTATCTTCAATCGGTCCTGGCACGGCTGCAAGTGCAGTAGATGCCTTTTGCATCTGCTGTCGAATTTTGCTATCCAAAACCGGATCGACCGCAGCCACAATCTCACTCAGGCTCTTACCTCTGGTTTTGGTATCCGGTGCCTGCCCGAGATAAGCAAATTCAGCACTGCGGAGGTTAGCTTGAAAATCGCTTAATGAACTGTTGCTAAAGCGGCTTTCTAGCAGAAATGGATTCTGCTGCTCAAAAGCCGTACCAATTTTCACGTTCCCCACCTCGTCCAAAATGCCTAAGATTCCCTGGACAATTTCCTCAGATGCTGCTTGCACGGTCGGATAAGCTGTACTGTCACTGCCTGCATTGACAAACGCATCTCGGTATGGTAGATTGCCGTTTACCCCTTTTGTCCAACTCGTTAGCAACTGGTTAGCCGTTCGATCGAATACAGTTGTCGCTGCCTGTAGATACTGGAGTTCGCGCTGCGTAAATTGCTGTAGTTGCTTGTCGTTGTTAAGCCCAAACAGTAAGAACTCAATTGTATGAAACCCTTTCTGGTTGGTTTGCAGTTGACTCACATAATCAACTGTCAACGGGTTTTGACTGTTAAGAACTGCACTTAGATCTGCTTCGTTGACGGGCCAATCGTCTAAATTGGCATCGTAACCAAGGGATGCCGCAGGTCCAAACGCAAATGCCTCACTTCCCTCCCAGGGTATGCGTGCTGCTAGCCAAGCTTGTCGGGCAGCCTGTAGAGTCGCTCGATTGGGTTTGCTAACAAAGGCGTTTACTGCTGCAGACAGTTGTTTTGACTTTTCTGCCAACGTTTGATAGGTTGGAACGACCAGCCCATCGGTAAAATCTTTTAGGAGTTGACGATTGTTAAATTTTGCTAACGCTATATTATTGCTACCTACTGAAGGCTGGCTGGACTGAGGCTTATAAATTGTGCTGCCACTTGACGAGCCGGTGCTACCCTCACCACCTTCACCACCTTCACCACCTTCACCACCTTGCGTAGGTGTAGTCGGAGTACTTTCCCCACCGCCTTCACCACCGCCGCTGACGGGAACTGCCTTACAGGCTTCTCTAGGATTATCTTGACTGCTTTGGCTAATCAAAACGCTAGACTCTTTAAAAGCCGAAAGAAATGTATCAGCTTTAGCAACATCCGTATTTGAAAGCGCGATCGCTCCTACATTTGCCAGAACGTAAGTTCCCACACCACTCCAGATTTTCAGCTTGTTTTGCACGCTACCTCCGTACGTATTCCTCAAGATGTCTGCAGTTTGGCAAAGCTGCAACTAGATGATCTATCTCAATATCAATAACTAATGAGACTCATTGGCATTATAGGACAAGCATAGTTATATGTATACGCGTATAGCAGTTAAAGTGGGTGTAGCAGATGGAGCCAAAAGTAATTGGACTTTCTTGACTAAGCATACTGATAGACAAGTGCTTGACTTCTATCATGCAGAACTAACAGGACTCTCCAGACAACATCCTGATCGTGTTGATTCACAAAGCGATACCGTTGTTGCGCGTCAACGTACGAGATATATGCAGATAATGCATTTATGAGCAGATAAGCTAAATCTGGCTCTAGTTGCCCTGGCTCTCCATCAGTATCTAGCTTTCGGCTAAGATCGCTTTGGCGGGGCGGAAAACCAGAACTCATCATATGTAAATTCTTCCCCTTACCAATGTTGGATTGCGCTTTTGTGTAGCATTTTCGGTTGTGTTGCAAAAGATTTTGAGAACAGAGTTTTCCGGTAAAGTAATTGGACTTTATGCAGCAACTCCAAAAATTTGAGACACGAATTCTACTTGCCCTAAAATATTACCTTTTTTCACTGGTTGAATTTGTCCCTTGCGGATCATATTCATAGTTTCGTATCCAACAACTATTCTTCTAGCAGTATGAAATGATTTGAAGCCCAGACCAAGATTCACTAGCTTTTGAATAAATCTATGGTCTTGTTCTACTAGATTATTTAAGTATTTGTTTTGCCCGATCTCGCACATTCTATCTAGAGTTTCCTCGGATTTTAACTCATCGATGGCTGGGGATAAGCAGCATTTCGATCTACGTTGATGACTCGTGGCGCTGGAGGATGAACTGTCTTCAGTGCTTTGCAAAAGAACCGTTTTGCTGCTCGTTTGTCTCTTTTAGCACTCAGCATAAAGTCAATAGTATTGCCAGCAGAATCAACAGCTCGGTACAAATATTTCCACTTACCTTTCACCTTAATATAGGTTTCATTCACTCGCCAAGAATCATTGGTTCGCTCTAGATGTGGGCGACAACGTTTTTCTAGTTCTGGGGCGTAGTGCTGCACCCATCTATATATAGTCGTATGGTCAACGCTTAGCCCCTCTCGGTCATCATCTCCTCCAAGTTGCGGTACAATAATGGATACCGAAGATACCACCGGACGCACAGCAGGATGATTTCGGCTTGGTAGTGCCGCCACTTAAACGGGTGCTTGGGGTTCATCTGGGTAGCATTAACTCTCTAGAGAATATTTTACTACTGAGGCAGCGATTTTTGCAACAGAACCAATGTTCATCAAACGATCAAAATCTTCCTCAGTCGTTTCGGCAAAAGATGAGTGAACACCCGTTCCAGCGTTATTTACCAAAAGATCAAAACGATCGGCTTGCCATTGATCTTTGAGTGACTGCTGAACTTGTGCAGCGAAACTATCAAACGTCTTAATGTCAGCCGTATCGAGTTGCAGCGCCACCGCTTTAGCTCCAAGCTGTTCAATCTCTGCAACGACGTTTTCGCTTCCTCAGCATTGCGATGGTAAGTAACGATGACAGCAACCCCTTTTTCGCCAGATGCAAAGCGGTACTTTGCCCAGTCCTCGACTCGATCCCGTTACCAATGCAATTTTGGTCATTATTTATCTTTCTGCTGTGTTGTTTGAATGTATTCATCGTAGGGTTGCAGATTGGGTTCTTCAATACACAGACCTCGCAGTTTATTGCCTAATCCTCCAGATTGTGATCTTGGGGCTGGATAAGAATGTTCTATAATCTGCGAAAGAAGATAAGCTCCAGAGACTATGACAGACAGACTCATCGTTGATCGATGTCGAGAACTAGCCGCCCTGATTAACCGCCATACCAATGGTGACGGTTTTCATCAAACGAGTATCGCGCCGCTAGGATTCACGCGTGAGTCTTCGACGAGTACGAGGCTGCATGGAGTCAGCACCCCAATGCTGGCGATCGTAGTTCAGGGTAAAAAGGCGCGGCGCTAGGTGAGGAAATCTATCGGTATGGTGAGGCGCAATATCTGGTTGTTTCAGTCGATCAACCGATTAGCGGATTTATTATCGAAGCGACTCCTGAGCGCCCCTACTTAGGATTCAAGCTGGATCTTGACCCGCACGAACTCCGTGAACTGATTGCGATTCAAACGACTGCGATCACGGATAAGAAAGAAACTTCAGTCCGAGGTTTTTCGTCAGCACCGCCAATCTATTATTGCTCGATTGTGCCCTGCGATTGATCCAGCTATTAGATACTCCTCAAGATATTCCAATTCTGGCTCCAATGATAATTCGCGAAATCTACTACCGCTTGTTGATCGGCGAACAAAGTGAAGCCGTTCGCCAGATTGCGACATCGGGGAGCAACATGCAGCGGATCGCAGCAGTCATTCAAAGCATCAAGGTAGATTTTGCTAAACCACTGCGCGTTGCTGATCTCGCTGAGCAGGCTAGCATGTCGCCTTCCTCTTTCCACCATCATTTTAAGCAAGTGACCTCAATGAGTCCGCTGCAATATCAAAAGCAGATCCGACTCTAGTGGGACTTTGTAAGAAAGATGGAGCAAATTGAGCTAGAATGCGGGTAGGAGTTGCGTTTTACGTCAGTCTCGACAGGAGCAACGTAAGGTGAAAGATCAAGTACCAGCAGCGATGCCGCAGTGCTTTGAGAACTGGTGTCGTCGGTTTGATGATGTATTTTCGCGTCAGAAGCAGCGGCAGGAATTTCGTGTTTATCTAGGGGACTGCTGGGTGAGAGTCAGCGCAAAACCTGAGCCAACTGGTCACAAATACAGTAGATGGCTCCTACAACAGCCTCAGACATTTTCTCAACAATGCCCTTGGGATGAAGTCAAGCTAAATAATCGGCGGTTGGAGGTGATGCACCAGTGTCGCCAGACGACCCCGAGTCAAGGTTTCACATTGATTGTAGATGATTCGGGACATCGCAAAAGTGGTGCGGCTACTGATGGGGTAGGACGGCAGTACATTGGGGAGATTGGCAAGACTGACAATGGTATTGTGCTGCTGACTACCTACTTGTATGATGGAGTGCGACATCTGCCGTTAGATGTTGCACTCTATCAACACGCAAGTTTATTCGAGCAAGGCAAGGCAGACCCCAACTTCCAGAAAAACCTGACCTGGCTCTAGACTTGGTTGACCAATGCTTGAAGCGCGGTTATCGACCGGGTGTGACTGTAATTGATGCAGGCTACGGTAATAACACGCCTTTTCTCAAGCAGTTGGAGTCGAGAAACCTAACTTACGTGGCAGCAATCGCCAAAACCGCCAAGTTACTGCTCAAACATCAGGTGATGAGTCTGCTCGTAAGCAGGGATTAGAAGCTATTGCTCAAACCTTGGCAGTGGAGCAGTTCACACCTGTGCAACTCAATCTGGAGCAGCCCCGGACAGTTTGGGTGGCGCTGTTACCAGTTCACGTTCCGAAGCTCGAAGGCACTCGCTGGCTGGCGATTCAACTCAATGCCTCTAGTTTCGAGCAAGCGACGGAGGTGGATTACTTTCACCAATGCCTCTGACAACCAAGTCAGTGCGGCTTGGGTAGCTCAAACATATTCTGCTCGCAACTGGGTGGAGGTCTTCTATCGAAGCCAAGGGCTGGTTGGGTTTGAGGAGTATCAAGTTCGGGATGCTCTGAGTATGAAGCGTCATTGGGTTTTAGTGTTCATCGCTTACACCTTCATCCTTTGGCATCAGTTGACCGGCGGATTCCGCAGACGTTGGGCAACCAAACCCTTACAAACTTTTGCCGAAGCATTGGAGGCATTCCGCACCGCAGTCGAGTTTCGTTTGGTCCGCTGGCTTAATGAGCATGTTGATGTATTTGCCTCTCACAGAGCTAAGTTCGGCTATATTTGGGCTTAGAAAGTTTTAAAGTCCCATTAGGAGCAATAGTGGCATTGCTAGAAGAGTGCTATAACTCTAAGTCTTTAGAGCTAATTTGGGCAGATAGTGGCTACAGTGGAGAGAATTTTGCACAAGCTGTAATGGTAGTCTGCGGTGCAGAAGTAGAAATAGTTAAGCGGATTACAGATGGGTTTGAAGTTTTGCCCAGAAGATGGGTAGTTGAACGAACTTTTGGCTGGCTAGGACGCTATCGACGACTAAGTAAGGATTATGAACTCCTACCGGAAATAAGTGAATCTATGGTCTACGCTGCTATGGTACGGCTGATGCTGAGACGACTAGCTGCTTGATTTTACTTTATAAATCAGCTCTAAAACAAGTAATTGGGTTATACCAAACAATGTTACGAGTACCAGTTGTCGATTCAAACCACCAACCTCTAATGCCCACAACTAGCGCCAGAGCTAGAAAGTGGATAGAATCCGGCAAAGCAATTAAACGCTGGTCGGACAATGGGCAATTCTACGTCCAACTGACTATTGAGCCATCGGGACGCAATACCCAGGATATTGTTATCGGGATTGACCCAGGTAAAAATTATTCGGGAATTGGGGCTGTGTCTGCCAAATTTACTTTGTATACAGCCCACCTAATTCTACCGTTCAAAACGGTACGAGAAAGGATGGACAATCGGCGATTAATGCGACGTGGACGCAGAGGACGGAGAATCAATCGCAGGGTTGAGTTTTCTAAACGCGCCCATCGACAAAAGCGGTTTGCGAATCGTCGTCAAGGCAAGTTAGCCCCGTCGATTCGTGCCAACCGCCAGTTAGAACTGAGAATTGTTTCCGAATTGTGCAAAATCTATCCAGTCACGGAGATTCGTTACGAATACGTTCGAGCGGATGTAGACAAAACATCGGGACGCAAGGGAGCAAAGTCGGGCAAGGGTTTCTCGCCAGTGATGGTAGGTCAAGTATGGATGCTCGAACAACTCTCATCATTTGCTCCTGTTGTTAAAGTCGAAGGCTACCAAACAGCGCAGGTACGAAACTACCTTGGGCTAACTAAAACAAGACTGACAAATCTAAACCTGAATTTAACACTCATGCAGTTGATGGCGTTGCGATTGCGGCATCTCACTTTGTCGAATATCGCAAATACCACAGATTAGATGTGGACGGGGCTGACTGGTTTGGCTCTATATCCATCACACCTGCATCATTTTTTGTGATTCGTCGTCCACCCTATTCTCGCCGTCAACTACATTTGATGGTTCCGTCTTGTGGCGGTATTAGACGCAAATATGGTGGCTCTACAACCCGTCATGGTTTAAGAAAGGGTGACTTGGTTAATTCCCTTCATGTATTGGCTTTGTCTCAGGCGACACCGAAAGACAAATATCTGTTAGCGATGCAAGCTGGAAACGGCTTGGACAGATAGCAGCAAGCAAAGTCAGTTTAATCCGTCGTTCAAACGGGTTGGTTGTTGCTTGTTAAGTATAAAGCCGTCCTGCGCTTCGCGCGTATGACGGGGTTTCAGACCCACATTTCCTGATGAAGACGGCTCAATGTCTGATGGGAGCGTAACAAATTAGTATGATTCGTAGTACGTGTTTTGGAATAGAAAGCTTAATAAGAATTAAGCGACGAAAACTAAAGATAGCAAGCGTTATAGTTCTTAATAAACCAGTCTTCCAGTAAGAATGTACTTCAATGTAACATTATCATACTATTTTGTTACGCTTCCCCTGGCTGTTCTATGCAGTGTTGGTAGATCTGGGAGATGCAGTTGTAGATGAAGTAGGAGTTCCCTTTGACTCCATTTCCTTGGAGATGCTGGACCGAGAAATGTACTACTTTGGCGTTGCTTACGACAAGGGTAAGCAACCGAGCCTGTGAGCTATTTTGCTGCACCCAAAAATCAGGATTTGAGAGTAGTCAAAAATCGTAAAAAGGAAGCTTTGCTTGACTTGTCGCCATTTCCCCGACCTCGCTTGACTTTTTCCCCATCTTCTTAACTTGTCAAGGATGGGCGAGTAGTGAGGATTATTTGTACTAGCTAATATTATACAGAATGCTGAAGGGGCAAGGATTACAACTCACCACTACTTCCATATCACTACCCTCAAATAGATTGTGTCAAGGGTAAAAAGCTAATTTCGGTATTCGAGGAAACCGAGCAACATTAAACACCTGAACTTATTTCTATCGACAACTCTCGATATTTAAAAGAACATACTGAAAGCTTAAAGTAATTTCAACACTAAACGTATCTGTAGCTGTCTAGTATCTTAGCTCTACGCTGCTCTATAGTTCATAGCTTTGGGCTGTCTATTAAACCTGAAACATCAAATCTAAAATTCTGTCAGTCTCATTCTATGTTGAGAAGTTGTTCATTTATTCGTCGCTTTATATTCCTAACAATATTTGGGTTTCTGTTAGCAATCCTAATATTAGCGCCTCAAATCATACAAGCAAATGCCATAGTCAGTAAAGTTAATGTTTTAGAAAAAAATGGCTTACATCAGGTACTATCGCAAGCAAATTCAGCTAATCTCAATGGGAACTCGGCAGAGCTAATTATCAGCGATATGCAAGGTCAGCACGAAAGTAGGCTGCAAGGAGTGCCAGATTCATATGACTGGTCGCAAGGTCCGAGAATTGCTTCAGGTAACAATCCTGGAGAATTGCAAGCAATAACTGGCTGGGGTATTGTCAACGAAGCTGCTGGAGGTAATCCAGCAACAAATACCCGCGTCGAGATTAGTGCGCTCCGTACCTACTTGCTGAGAAGAAGCAATAATCAATGGCTGACGTTACAAGACGCTATTCCCGAGGGAGCAGCATTTAGGGAAGATTTCACAGACAATGCCAATGTTCCTGCAAACGTGCGTAAAGAGCCACAAGGAACTATTTCAGTGAAGGCGGGTAATGGATTTAATTTCCATTTTTGGCCCCGAAGCAGGGCGAAAATAGATCCAGAAGATATAGCAGGCATCTTTGTCACTTTCAGAGCAAGATTAATTGTAGACAACCCCAATCAAGCTGATGATCGAGGTTTTGCACGTTACCTTGCTTTGGCTGGAGCGGATTACTGGTCAAATACCTTTCCATCCAATCGTGAAAGGACTGCAGATGCTGGGATCGGCAAAGCTAAGTATGTTACCGGAGAATGGAGATACTTCAACATGACAACAGCATCTCCAGAAGTTCTCAAACGCCATCCTCCTCCGCTGGAGAAGAGTCAGGGTTGTGTCGCAAAAATAGGTTGAAGAAGTGTAACAAACTAGGGGAACGCAACAAATTAGTATGTTTTGTAGTATAGCCTTTAAAGCTTAAAGTTTAATGAGAATAGACAGTGAAAAATTGTAATTTTTAATGCTTTGAATTCTCAATAAGGCAGTCATTTACAAAGAACATGCTTCAATGTAGTGTAAAGCATGTTCTTTTGTTACGCTCTTGTAGGGGGAAGCGTAACAATTTAGGATGATTTGTATTGCATTGAAGTGCATCTGTTCTGAAAGACTTGTTTATTGAGAATAAAGTCGCTTGTAAACCCGAGTTTTTTGTGATTAATTTTCATTAAGTTGTTTGTTATTAAACGCATACTACAAATTATCCTAATCTGTTACGCTTTCCTTTGTCTTCGGGTGTCATCAGGCGGTTGAGAAGCATGTATGCTTCTCCAGCCTAATTTTTCTCTCAAGAAGGTGACAAGCACTCCTTTACTGAGGAGCTGTGCGAGCAGGAAAGTTTCATGCACCGTTTTGTAGCTGAGTCAGAGGGGCGACTCCTTGGTTTAGCATCCATCTAATGCATAAGTTTTGATTTTACGCCTCTGTCATAGTTAAATAATGTCACCATTAGAATGACGGGTAGTTTTAGAATTCTCCAATCCGTCCAGCTAGAAGTGCAACAGCCAGCCCCAGAACAAGCAGTTCGATGGGTTTAGCTAATTGCAAATCAAACCCTGCTTGCAGAGCTGTGGTGCGTTCCTCCTCATTGGCATAAGCTGTCAGGGCGAGCGCCGGAATCTCGCCGCCCGATGAAGCGGAACGTCGTCTGAGCTGGCGGATTAAACTGTAACCATCTTGCAGTGGCATTCTAATATCGCTGACTAAGATATCCGGTTGAAACTGTTCGAGTTGTATTAAAGCTGCTTGTACCGAGCAGAGCGCAAGAACCTCTGCACCAAAAGAAAGCAGCATTGTTTCCTCTGTGTATCTGCCATCAGCATCGTCATCGACCAACAACACCTTCAGACCTTGGAGCAGATGCTGGTTGGTTAACCAGGATTGTTCTTCGTTGTAGGTTTTTGCTTTGAAGCGATTGATTTGACGATTGTAAATAGCGCTCCTCAAGCTTTTGGCAAAATATTCCCAACTAATTGGTTGTGGAATGATGTCATAAGCTTCTTGTCCTAATACGGCGACAGCTCGCCGATACTCTTCAATTTTACAGACGACAACCAGTGGAATTGGCGGCTGTGTAGCTCTTAGCATTGCCAGCAATTGTTCCCCGTCTGTTGTCAGTAGTCTAAACTCAACAACGATCGCATCGTTGCTGATAGCGCTAAATTGGCGAATAGCAGCCCCAGCACAGATGCAGGTAGTGATGCTTAGTGTTGGAAGTCGGATGTGGAGCGTTTGGGTTAGTGAATCTAAAAACGTCACATTATCGCTGACAATTAGAACATTAACTTCAGCACTTATGTGAGAGCTAGAATTTGCATCCCAAGGAGGCGGTGTGTTCGTCACTGATCTTGACCTGTTTCAGGCTCTAAAGAAACTGCTGCCAGAGAGAAGCAAGAATTGTTTTAGAGGCTTCCACTTTAGTTAAAACCTAAAGAAGGGGGCAATACATCCTCTGCTAGAATGTTGACGAGTTTTTGGATTTGTGAGCGAGCAGAAGTTCTATACAATACCCTAACGATTCATCGCCTATCTAACCATCCCAGAAGTCTTAATGGGACTTTGTAAGAAAGATGGAGCAAATTGAGCTAGAATGCGGGTAGGAGTTGCGTTTTACGTCAGTCTCGACAGGAGCAACGTAAGGTGAAAGATCAAGTACCAGCAGCGATGCCGCAGTGCTTTGAGAACTGGTGTCGTCGGTTTGATGATGTATTTTCGCGTCAGAAGCAGCGGCAGGAATTTCGTGTTTATCTAGGGGGACTGCTGGGTGAGAGTCAGCGCAAAAACCTGAGCCAACTGGTCACAAATACAGTAGATGGCTCCTACAACAGCCTCAGACATTTTCTCAACAATGCCCCTTGGGATGAAGTCAAGCTAAATAATCGGCGGTTGGAGGTGATGCACCAGTGTCGCCAGACGACCCCGAGTCAAGGTTTCACATTGATTGTAGATGATTCGGGACATCGCAAAAGTGGTGCGGCTACTGATGGGGTAGGACGGCAGTACATTGGGGAGATTGGCAAGACTGACAATGGTATTGTGCTGCTGACTACCTACTTGTATGATGGAGTGCGACGTCTGCCGTTAGATGTTGCACTCTATCAACACGCAAGTTTATTCGAGCAAGGCAAGGCAGACCCCAACTTCCAGAAAAAACCTGACCTGGCTCTAGACTTGGTTGACCAATGCTTGAAGCGCGGTTATCGACCGGGTGTGACTGTAATTGATGCAGGCTACGGTAATAACACGCCTTTTCTCAAGCAGTTGGAGTCGAGAAACCTAACTTACGTGGCAGCAATCGCCAAAAACCGCCAAGTTACTGCTCAAACATCAGGTGATGAGTCTGCTCGTAAGCAGGGATTAGAAGCTATTGCTCAAACCTTGGCAGTGGAGCAGTTCACACCTGTGCAACTCAATCTGGAGCAGCCCCGGACAGTTTGGGTGGCGCTGTTACCAGTTCACGTTCCGAAGCTCGAAGGCACTCGCTGGCTGGCGATTCAACTCAATGCCTCTAGTTTCGAGCAAGCGACGGAGGTGGATTACTTTCTCACCAATGCCTCTGACAACCAAGTCAGTGCGGCTTGGGTAGCTCAAACATATTCTGCTCGCAACTGGGTGGAGGTCTTCTATCGAGAAGCCAAGGGCTGGTTGGGTTTGAGTGAGTATCAAGTTCGGGATGCTCTGAGTATGAAGCGTCATTGGGTTTTAGTGTTCATCGCTTACACCTTCATCCTTTGGCATCAGTTGACCGGCGGATTCCGCAGACGTTGGGCAACCAAACCCTTACAAACCTTTGCCGAAGCATTGGAGGCATTCCGCACCGCAGTCGAGTTTCGTTTGGTCCGCTGGCTTAATGAGCATGTTGATGTATTTGCCTCTCACAGAGCTAAGTTCGGCTATATTTGGGCTTAGAAAGTTTTAAAGTCCCATTATCAAAGATTCGTGCTTTACAACATATACTCCTTCAATCAAGTTATCTACAGTCCCAATATCAAGCTCCGCATTCGTAAAGCAAATCATAGGAATAACATATCTAATACCTTTGATTTTCTGAATTTCAGCAGCTTGTTCTCTTACTGCTTTGAGCAAGTCTTTGTTCTGGAAGCTGAAAACTCGCTGTCCGTAACGCTGCATTAATCTAGTGCCATTAAAAAATACCGTTTTGCCATGACTTTTGGTATCGATAGTAAAACAATTGCCATTCGGGGAACGGACGAAGGCATCGACATCACCCCAGTTGAGAACAGGTATGTTGTATTCCACCTGCCAGCCCTGCAATACTTCTTGTTTAAGCCTGAAATCGGGTAAACTGAGTGTTCCCCCTGAAAAGCCGTTGGAGCCAATGCAGCTCAAAGAATTTTCCTTCATCTGTCCAGTCATTGAATCAGCCGTCGTCTTGAAAGCGATAGAAACGGTTACCTCTCCTGATGCGATAGCTCAAACTCTTGGCAATACAGATAGTGTTGAGGAGCGTAAGCGTAAACTGCCATCGCAACTAGTGGTGTGTTTAATAATTGCGATGAGTTTATGGTCGTCAGATTCAATGGGAACTGTACTCAAAAACCTGGTCAATGGTTTGAGTAGACAGTGGACAAAACTGGGGCAGTATTGGAAAGTACCGAATAGCTTATCAATTAGTGCAGCCCGACAGCGAGTTGGATGTAGGGTAATGAGTCAGCTATTTGAGCGAGTCGTGCGACCATTAGCCACAGAGGAAACACCCGGAGCCTTTTTAGGGGAACTGCGAGTATATTACAGTTATAGATAAGCTAAACTAGATTTGTAAGGAAATACAGTTTAGCAATGCTTGATACATCCAACGTGTTTTTAACAGGTGTTGCATTAGAAGCGCTCTCCCAATGGAGCAGTAGATTGAAAGCGTTTCAGCAAAAACTGGGAAAGCACTTCGCTCGTTCTGAAGCACGTCTTGCAGCGTATGACTATATCCAGGCACTACTAAGCCCAGTTGAGCGGAAGAATGGATGGCAAATGGCAGAACAGGTAGGGTATAGCAATCCCTATCGCTTCCAACATTTACTAGGACGGGCGCAGTGGAACGCGGACGCAGTGTGTGCAGAAATTAGAAAGTATGCAGTGGAGCATTTGAAGAGTGAAACAGATATTTTGGCAATTGATGAAACAGGTTTTCTGAAGCAAGGAGAGCAGTCAGTAGGCGTACAGGTGCAGTATTATGGCACAACTGGACATTTGGAGAATTGCCAGGTAGGTGTGTTCATGTCCTACATTAGCGACAAAGGACATACGTTGATCGATCGCCGTTTGTATCTACCGCGCACATGGAGTGAAGATCAAAGCAAACGTAAGAAGGGAGCAGTTCCAAAATCAATCACATTTGCGACTAAACCTCAACTAGCACAACAGATGTTGGAATCAGCTTTTAAAGACGGAATACGTCCCGCCTGGTTTGTTGCTGATGAGGTTTATGGCAACGATGGTTCATTGTGGTGGTGGCTGGAAAAGACTGCTAAACAACCGTATATACTCACGGTCAGCAAGAAGCAGCCTGTAGTTATTGGCTGGCAACGTTATCAAGCCCAAGAACTGTTACCTCAGCCGGACAGCCAGCTGTGGCAACGTCTTAGCTGTGGAGCTGGCAGTAAGGGAGAAAGATACTATGACTGGGCGAAAGTGCCAGTTAATTGTGACAGATCAGATGGTTTTCAACGTTGGTTATTGTTCCGCCGCTCTCTAGAACACCCTGAAGATCCTCGCGTCAGCTACTATCAAGTATTTGCTAAGAGCGATACTACCCTAGAAACGATGGTTCAAATCGCCGGGCAAAGGTGGCGGATTGAGGAGTGCTTTAAATTTGCTAAAGACCAGCTAGGTTTAGGAGAGTACGAAGTTCGTTCCTGGCATGGTTGGCATCGACACATCACCCTCGTCCTGGCTGCTCAAATATTTCTCACCGTCTTACGACACTCTTGTGAGCCTGCTATTCACTCCTCTACCCCCCCTTTACCTCTAGTAACAACTGGCAGTCTAACTGCGTTCAAAGCGGCACGAGGTTTATTGTCCGACTAAGTATCTGGGAGATGAAGCGGTGGGTATCTCGATTCTTGTTTCCCACATTCTGGTGTCTTGAACACGTTTTGCGTTGGTCTTATTGGCGCAGATCTCATCAAGCTACTGCTCGTTACTACCATTACCAAAAGCGAATTCATTCTTCTATTTATCTACAACTGTAATACAAGCCGAGCTTGGAGCTGAGGGTACTGTCAAGTTTTAGAGAATTTGAATGCGCGTACCAACTTCTGGGCGACCAAACTTCTCCCAAGCATTGCCACCACGTAAAAATAGTTCCATCCAACTGGTGGGTTGACCTTGTACAATCCAACCGCTGCTACCTGGCGCAAATGCTAACTTTCCTGGTTCGACAGCAAAGCTACCATCACTGGCAATCGCCTCTTGTTCCAGCTCGCCAATCCGGATGCGAACCGTATTTCCCTCGCTGGCCTTGATGCTCTGGGATAAAATGGTAGTTTTCAAGTTGCCATAGCCATCGATGTAAGCAATGCAGTTGGACGGCACCTGGGGTAGATCGCTAGGAAGAATTTCCTCAGTTAGAGCATCCGGTTGACCGAGTGCAATCGCTGCTGCTGCTTGCGGAAAAAGATCGCGAGAACGAAACTGGGAACCAGAGGCACTCACCGCCGCCCAACGTATCTCGGCAGCCGCATCGCGCACGAAAGAGAAGGCATAACCAGCATTAACGCCGATAACGCGCACCCCTGTAGGTAGTCGTGCGAAAGCCAGACGTTCGCCAGCATTGCCCGCACGCGAGCGTGAGTCATCTTCGCGGGGCGCAACGTTGTGATAGATAATGGTTCCGGCAGGGGCATCGTTCAAGCCTAATTGTGCAAGACAAAATCCAGCTGCAAGTGTGGCAAAAGCGGGAACGGGCGTGAGAATTGGTTCAGCATCCGGTAGATAAAACTTAACGCGCTGCACGACTTCAGCAAAGGCGAGATCGCCAAAGCCATAATCAGCGATGATATGAACCAGCATATAGCTTTCTCCCAGCTCTTCAACGACTTGCCACACCTTGAGTGCAATTCGCTGCACTTAAAGTGCGATCGCCACTACAATATCAAAAATAGCTCCCATAACGCACCAGTATTCGCATTGATGCGAGGAGACATATTGTATGTCACCCCAGGCAGAAGACTTCACCATCGGTGTCGAAGAGGAATATCAAATTATCGCTCCTACGACACGCAAGCTTTGTTCGCGGGTGCAGCAAATTTTACCGATAGCACACAAAGCGCTGGGCGAACAAGTGCAACCTGAAGCCCAGATGTCGCAGATAGAAATCGGTACTCCCGTCTGTCGAACTCTCGATGACGTGCGTGCAGAAATTGTTCGTTCGCGGCGCGAAGTCATTGCTGCTGCTGCCAAAGACGGTAACAAAATCGCTGCGGCTGGGACGCACCCGTTCTCGTCATGGCAAGAACAGGAGATTACGCCCAAAGAACGTTATCAAGCGCTGATGCGAGATTATCAACAACTGACTCGCGAGCTAATGATCTGTGGCTGTCACGTACACGTTGGCATCAGCGATCGTCAAATGGCAATCGGGGTAATCAACCGCGCGCGAGTGTGGCTTTCCCCACTGCTGGCGCTCTCCGCTTCCTCGCCCTTCTGGTTGGGGACGGATACGGGATATGCCAGCTATCGTACTGAAATTTGGAGCAGATGGCCGCTCTCAGGTCCGCCATTAATTTTTGATTCACTAGCCCAATACCAAGCGCTTGTAGAAGCCTTGATTGCAACAAAAAGTGTAGAGGAGGCAACGAAGATTTACTGGGATGTACGCTTGTCAGAGCGTTTCCCGACAGTAGAGTTTCGCGTCACCGATGTTTGCATGACGGTAGACGAAGCGGTGATGATTGCAGGGCTGACGCGGGCATTGGCACGGACTTGTTACGAGCGGGCGAGCAAGGGCGAACCGTTTGCAGCTGTGCGCCACGAACTCGTGCGTGCTGCGGTTTGGCGTGCTGCACGTTATGGCTTGGATACAGAACTGATCGACCTTGACGCTGGACGTGCCATCCCAGCAGCCAAGCTAGTGGAAAAGTTTCTAGCTTTTGTGCGCCCATCACTAGAAGAGTATAGAGACTGGGATGAGATTTCATCACTCGTGCAGCAAACAATGCAGCACGGAAACGGCGCCACACGGCAGCGTGAAGCTTACAAGCGTGCGGGGCACTTAGAGGATGTTGTCGATCTGATTGTTGCCGAAACTACTAAGGGAATAGGGTAGTAGCATACAACAATCGCTTTGGGCTGCCAGCAAGCTCTCAACTGCTCTCAAACAGCGTCGAGGCAAAGATAACCAAATAGATCACTTCTGCTCTCAATCATGTCGCAGCTGTTTAGACTACATAACTTTGACATTCACAAGCTCGTTCACGAACTCGTAGCCATTGGTGCAGCATCTGTTCCTTTGCTAAGTGAGGATTTCCGGCTAGCACTATTGCTTGAGGCGGCAAGCTACTCCTATATTCCAGAAGCTGAGATCGTTGGGAAGGGGAATCAAACAGTCAGGCAACAGATGAGTTCGTTCGCAGATTTTCCTCGCTTCACGCTATATCGCCAACTTAGAAGTGCCTTTCAAAATCTTTTAGACGAGCATCTAACTGCTGTTACATCCTATCCCTTTGCTACCAAACTGAATTTCAATACTATGGTGCTGCAAAAGTATGAATTAGGTTCGCTTGGTATTACTCCACATCGCGATCGCTCGAGCTACATCAACTTAGCGTGTATCTTTACGATTGGCGGTCAAGGGAAGTTTTATCTATGCGACGACCGATGTGGCAGTAATGCTCAAGCAATTGATAGCCATCCTGGCAGCGTTCTCTTCCTGAGAGCGCCAGGATTTATGAATTCTCCTCAACGACCGTTTCATTACGTTAATGAGATCCAGAGCGTTAGATATACCTATGGTTTAAGACAAACTGCAACGGCTTGTTAGCGTTCTCAACGGTATTGTCAACTTGACAGAGGGTAGTTGGGGTAAGATGATGAGATGAGTACAAATCCTTATCGTCGCTACCGCTTTCCGGCCGAAATCATCAGTTACTGTGTCTGGCTCTACTACACCTTTCCATTAAGCTACCGGGACATAGAGAAAATGATGCTGTACCGTGGGATTGAGGTAACATACGAGTCGATTTGGGAAGGAAGCGTAATAAATTATTGTGTTTTGTAGTACGCCGTCGAACACCTAAGGCTTAATGAGAATAAGCGACGAAAAAGTGGGAGATTAAACTATATAATTCTCAATAAACTAGTCGCTTGTGAAGGTCATGTTTCAATGTAGTACAAAACATAATAATTTATTACGCTTCCATTCAACGGTTTATTATTACTTTCGGCGTTGGCAAAAACGAGGAATTTGGCAGCAGATAAATCTTGCCTTACGTGAACAAGTACGGATGAAGCTGGGCAAATCTCATCAAGCTACTGCTGCAATTGTGGATAGCCAGTCCGTAAAAACGACGGAAAAAAGGGGAAGTATCCGGCTTTGATGGCAGCAAGCTAGTTAAAGGTCGCAAACGCCATGTCGTAGTAGATCCTCAAGGACTACTAATGGGTGTAGTAATCACCGAAGCTAATGCTTCAGAACGATTAGGAGCAATAGTGGCATTGCTAGAAGAGTGCTATAACTCTAAGTCTTTAGAGCTAATTTGGGCAGATAGTGGCTACAGTGGAGAGAATTTTGCACAAGCTGTAATGGTAGTCTGCGGTGCAGAAGTAGAAATAGTTAAGCGGATTACAGATGGGTTTGAAGTTTTGCCCAGAAGATGGGTAGTTGAACGAACTTTTGGCTGGCTAGGACGCTATCGACGACTAAGTAAGGATTATGAACTCCTACCGGAAATAAGTGAATCTATGGTCTACGCTGCTATGGTACGGCTGATGCTGAGACGACTAGCTGCTTGATTTTTACTTTATAAATCAGCTCTCAGGTGCTTTTGTTCAATCCTCTGAGTCTTGCACTTACTTATCTGGTGCAGCTCTGCTGGTAAATGCCGTTGATAAGCTCCCCAACCGTCCGTACAATAGCGCTTAATTCCAAATGGCTCTAGTAGTTTTTGAGTTGTAGAAACACTTCATCTTTTCGGCGACCAAACACATAAGCTAAGACTTTTCCACTGTCGCGGTCAATTGCATGCCATAACCACCTCGGGTTGCTCTTTTTGCCTACGTAGCTCCACATTTCGTCTAGCTCAGACTCTTCGATGCCAGCTTCTTGGGACTCTTCAACTCGGATAATCTCTACTTCCACGCTCTCAGGTTTTGCCGCTGTAATAGTTTCTGATTCACTTGCTCGAGGCGAATAAGTTTTTTTAATTCCTGGATTACTGTTGTAGGACTGATACGCAATACTCTGGCTATATCTCTGACTCCACTCCCATTTAGCGCCATCTCGACAATTTGCTGCTTGACTTCTCGATTCCTTCCTGAGTAAGTCTGGGTTAGAACAAAAGTGCGGTAGGGACAATCTGTGTTTTGGCAGCAATAACGTTGTTTACCTACTGGTGAGCGGCCGTATTTCGTGACTTCTGTGCTGTGGCAATGAGGACATTCAATTGCTACCAAGACAGTCATAGGGTTTAACCAAACTTTTTACTCATTATACCAACCAACCGATCTATAACATTACCAACAAGTCGAATCTGCTTATCGTCTACTTTGCAACGATTGGCATCCCGACTTCAATCCTAACAACCACGACGCTACGGCAATTATACAAGCAGTTACTAATGAGAGTGCAGTATGGTGAACACTTTTGTCCAAGTGCCATTTCTTGTGAGTCAGCTTCCGGAAAGCGTTTCAAGGAGTTAATGGATGTTAACCATACCCCGCTCCCAGTAGTAAATAGCTTTATGTCGATCGTTGCTAGCTTACGGCGCTGCCTAAAGCTCCCTTGAGAGCAGCAATGCCTTGTTCAATGCTACCCCACAGACCCATATCAGGTTCTTTACCAGCTAGCTCTCGCGTTCCCACAAAGTAAAGAACTCCTTTAAGAATCTCTTGGTGAGCGCGGTTTTCAAAGTTGACTCGGTTCAGCGGCTCCACCATATCTTGAAGTTCATCGTCCAAGGACTGAGCAACCTTATGTATAACTAGCCCGGTCATTGTCTGCTGATGCTTTAACAACTCAAGCTGTAAGTACTTGTCATACAGGGTTAGCTCGGAGCCACCCATCATTTGCCTTACCTTCTGTGCATGTTGTTGAGTAATGTCGCGAGGTTCTACAACGTTGCCGGATCTAGAAATGACTGCTTTGATAGTGCTGAGATTTTCGCGATCACTCTTAATCATTCCTTCGAGCCGCTCACAAATTGTCTTGTCGTCTGTCTGCGCGATTAAATTTTGTTCGCTTTCCAACAAAATATTCTGAAAAAGCTCTAGATCGGCCAGCTTCGTTGCTAGATTTGTCGCATTAGTCATTGTCGTTAACTCCAGACTACAGGTTTTAGCGATTGTGGCAATCAAACTCACTTTTTCTATGCTTTCGTGAGGTTTGAGTTAGTCCCTCCTTCTTCAGAAAGATTTATGCTAGGTTTACCATAGCAGGTCATCAAGGTAGTGTTGTCTCTATGATGAGTTGTAAGCACCAGTAGAATCCTTCACTAGAATTCAAGAAAATTCCTACTGTAAATTTTCCGGCGATCAGGCTGGCTAAGCGGGGAACCACAATTGCTGCCATCGCCCATTAAGTTCAGCCACCTTAAGTAGACATAGGGCTTTACTACCTTTGGTTGACCAACTCATTCCTCGATGTTTCTGGCGAGAGCCAACGGTTAAATTAACTCCCTTTTCTACCTGTCCACTTCCAATAGTTTTCCCAGCTCGACTACAGCGATTGTAGTCAATAATCTCCGCTTGATGTTTTGACAAATATCCAATTAACTCCTGCCACTTCTCCTGATTTTTCACAACAACAGAGTTTCTTAAATACTCTAAAGCTATAGCTGTCTTATTCTGCCATAAGTGAGAGAACAGAAACTTAAGATGCCGTGACTTATCAACTTTATTAATCGCCATCATTGACATCAATGCAGCTTCTTACAAAGATGATACCAATCTAAGATGGAAGCGTAATAAATTATTGTGTTTTGTAATATGCCATTGAAAATCTAAAGCTTAATGAGAATGAACAACGAGAAAATAGGAAATTGAGGCATATAATTTTCAATAAACTAGTTACTTGTGAACGATGTGTTTCAATGTAGTACAAAGCATAATGATTTATTACGCTCCCAAAACCGACTGCCAATCATCCTCATTTTGATTTGCATCAATATTTATATAAGATTGCTAGTGTTGACTTTACTCTAATTGATGGTCTGGATGCTTTAGCTGTACAAACTATATTGTCGGAAGTTGGATTAGACCCAACGCGCTTTAGGAATGTTAAGCAATTTTGCTCTTGGTTAGGTTTATGCCCAGGTCAACAAATTACAGGTGGTAAAGTCAAAAGCTCCCGAACACGGAAAGTTGTTAATCGCGCCGCCAATGCTTTTCGGATAGCTGCTTTTTCTCTAACACAAAGTCGTTTGTTAAATGTCAAGTGTTTTGCGTGTCGCGACAGATTATTGTCGGGTAGTTGACGCGAAAAGGAAGTTCAGATCGAAACGACAAGTTCAGATGGGAGCGTAACAAATTAAAGTGATTTGTAGTATAGGTTTTCAAGGATTTAAATTATTGAGAATACCTGATGAAGAAATAAGCTTTTCTGAGGTAAACTTCTCAACAAAAAGGCTTTAAACTAGAAAAATACTACAGGTGTGACAAAAACACCATAATCTGTTGCGCTCCCTTATCCCTCATCCGTGCTCTTACTCTGCTCTAGTTAATGCTTTTTTCCAAAGTGGGATGCTCCCGTTGTGTACTCCTTCAAGAATTATTTATGAATTGCCAGCGAAGCGGCGTAAGCAACTTCATCCGTAGCTGGATCGTCTTTAGAAGGAACTCTGTACTCTGCCTCAACAATTTGTACTTCCTTCTGTGTAAGAGTAATTGTGGCAATACCGCGATTACTTATCGGTACTTCTTTACCCTCATATTCTACAGTTACATCTGATACTGGTTTGCCTTCAAATAATACTTGCACGGGCAACGAACCACCTGCACCAACGCCAAATGGATCTCGTAAAGGTACAATTTCCATTTTCATTCCGAATGGTTTGGTTGCTAAACCTGTTGGTTGGAAGAAAGACTTGGTGTATTTGTAGGTATGGGTAATTTGAGTTGCTTCATTGTTTACTTTTAAAGCATCTGGTCGAAAAACATTTGTGTATGTGTCGTTATCGGAGACAATAAAGTAACCGTTATTACTTATGGCAGTAATAACAGCAATGTCGCTCGTAGAAACTAGGGTAACATATTCATACTCTCTTTTGATTTCCAACGGTTGAGGAAATCCGGAGCTATTATAAGCTGTAGCTTCTTGAAACTTAATTGAATCGTAGGGTTCGGGCTTATCTTCTTCTGGATGTCCGTATACAACTTTGTACTCTTCTTGATTTTCGCCCTTAACTACCCAAATTACGTGGGCCAAAACTGGCTGATTAATTAATGGCAAAATTGTCAGAGCTAACATTAATCTACTTAGTTGTTTCCTCACGATTGCTTCCTCATGTAGTAATTTATAAATTACTGTTTTTTACTGTTGAAACACATAAATGGTTGCACAAGTATCGAGCAGTAAAATCAGTAATTAAGTACTTGGACTAAAATAAACAGCAAGCTGTCGATGTGGAGAACCTTATGCCTAATACACAACTGGCATGTTTAACGGTCTACTATTTATTTATGTTGTCCTCCTTTAGTAGATACTTTCAGTTTTATTTAGTAAATACAATACCCTATTTAGGCATCTGAGAGAAAGTTTTTTATTAAAATAAGTTAAATTTTGGTTGGAAGATTTCGTAGGTAGTGCTTCAAACAAGCGTGGCGGCGTAACAAATTAAAGTGATTTGTAGTATAGGTTTTCAAGGATTTAAATTATTGAGAATACCTGATGAAGAAATAAGCTTTTTTGAGGTAAATTTCTCAACAAAAAGGCTTTAAACTAGAAAAATACTACAGGTGTGACAAAAACACCATAATCTGTTGCGCTGCCTATACCGCATCGGCTTTTCTGCCATCAGGTAAGGTCTCACCCGTGAATACTATGCTGTAGCGGTGAAAGTCTGCCTCAAGAAACCGCACTCGACTGTCAGCGCCTTTGTATTTCAGTTTCGCTGTGATTAAAGCGCCTACGTTCTGTCGTAATGCCTTCTTGATGTGGTTAGTGGCGGTTCCTGATTCTGGAAGTCCCAGTTCTCTGCAAATATCCTTTAAGGTTCCAAGACGAATAATTTTTGGGAGTGGTCTTCCTACTTCCTCTATCCGCCAGTTAATGATCAAAGTGTCGAGCTTGTATGCCAATTGTCGTGGCTCACCATAGCGGGCGTTGTATGAAACCTCCCAGCGTAGATCAAGCTCACCATCTTCCTTTGTCTGTCGAATTTGGATATCGACATTTCCGGTCTTCGCAAGATTATGAATCGGGAACCGTGACAGCACTGTTTCCGTGCGAATGGCATTGAGTGGTAAAAGTTCACATCCCTGTTCTTGGCTCACGGGCTTCTTGCCTTTCAAAGGATTTTCAAAAACAACAACAACAAATTTTCCGGCGCGCGCCTCTTGTTGTTGTTGTCTTAAAAAATCATATAAAGTCCATAAGTCGTCAAGGCAAAAAACGAGCATTCTTAACACTTTGAATCATTTTTCGTCTCCTCAAAGTGCCCGCTTCGTCTCCTCAAAGTGCCCGTTGCAAAATCGAAGGTTTTTAGGACTTACTAACCAAAGCAGAGATTGGTTAACATAAGAGATGTAGCTAAGTCTGGAGTAGGCAATGAAACTCAAAGACGCTCGCCATAGGAAGCGTAATAAATTATTATGTTTTGTACTACATTGAAACATGACCTTCACAAGCGACTAGTTTATTGAGAATTATATAGTTCAATCTCCCACTTTTTCGTCGCTTATTCTCATTAAGCCTTAGGTGTTCGACGGCGTACTACAAAACACAATAATTTATTACGCTTCCTTTTGGTATTACCAGATCAGAAGGCGATTGGAAACGCTCACCAGGCGTTTGATGAAAACAGTAATTTGCAGGATGAGGCACAACAGTCAGCTATTATGCAGCTAGGTAGCAAACTCGCAGCAGTCACTGCCAAATTTAATCTCCTCATATAAGCTGTAAAGCAATAATGACCCGCTTCACGACCGAGGCTCAACCAGATTGACGAGCGATCGCACCTAGATTCCGTGCCGCGATCGCAGTTTGTAGCATTTTTCTAGTAAGCGCAAAGGTAACGGACGACGCTAACGATATCCAGTTGCATTAGCGGGTTTACCAACATCTGCAACCTCACGAATGTAGCGCCAAGCATCAGGCTGCGAGCCATCCAGGTCTGTAAAGCCGTAGACCTTCGCCACTTGACCGCTCGATAGCGACTGACCGTTCCAGCGAGCCACGTCCGGATCTTGGGCAAGACTCGCAACGGCACGACCGATATAGCGAGGGGTTTCCGAGATAACGAAGTGAGGTTCTTTAGCTGTTGCATCCTGCCAGTTGGCTTCGCTCACGCCAAAATGCTCCAACATGATTTCCGATCGCAACCAATCTGGAGTCAGTGCCACAGCCGTGCATTGATGGGGTTGCAGCTCTTGCGCCAGTGCCCAAGCCATGCGGATGACCGATGTTTTTGCCAGATCGTAA